>JANLUX010000354.1:0-6460 GCA_031363705.1 Bacteroidota bacterium | reverse complement strand
TAAGCGTAATGAGGTGATCAAGTGAATTAACAGCAATGTCATTCAGGAGGAAACTTGTCAAATAGAGCACAACTGTTTTGAGTTCGCATACAGCTTTTTCTATTTCTTATTCAAACCATTACTTTTTCTGAAATACCTTTTATGGTTTATCAAACTTTACTACATCTATTTGACAAGTTTCCTCCTGAATGACGACAATTCCTGAATGACATTGCTGTTAATTCACTTGATCACCTCATTACGCTTAACTGCATCACTCACCACTTTCAACTTCTCCTTCACAAATCTTGCTTTGCGTAACGCTTCCGATTTGTTTGCATCTGTTATGGTAACATGTCCCATCTTGCGAAATGGTTTGGTAATTTTTTTTCCATAAAGATGTATGTGTGCTCCGCTCAATTGCAATACTTCGTTGATTCCTTTGTAGTTTGCTTCTCCATTAAATCCTTTTTCTCCCAGCAGATTTACCATCACCGAAGGTTGAATGATGGAAGTATCACCCGGAGGAAGATTTAATATCGCACGCAGGTGTTGTTCGTATTGTGAAGTAATATTTCCTTCAATGGTTTGATGACCACTATTGTGTGGTCGTGGAGCAATTTCATTCACCAAAACTTTTTCATCTTTCGTGATAAACATTTCTACTGCAAGCAATCCTACTAATTCCAGTTTACTTATCAATTCCCGTGCAATTTGAATTGCATCATTTTCTGTATGTTGCGAAATATTTGCAGGAGAGATTAAAAACTCCACAAGATTTGCTTCCGGATTAAACTCCATTTCCACCACAGGATAATTACTCACTTCACCTTTTGCATTGCGTGAAACGATAACAGAAATTTCTTTTTCAAAATCAATACATTCTTCCAGCAATGATGGTGCTTCAAACGCATTTTTAAATTCTTCTTTTGAATTTAATTTTATTACTCCCCTCCCATCATAACCTTCAGTTCTTAATTTTTGAATCACAGGAAATGGTCCATCATAGTTATTTAATTCCTCTTTATTTGCAATGCATCTGAAACCTGCAGTCGGAATTTTATTAATACGATAAAATTGTTTTTGTGAGCCTTTGTCCTTTACTAATTTTAAAATACCCGGTTGCGGATAAACAAGCAATCCTTCTTTTTCCAATTGAAGCAAAGCCTCCACATTTACATGTTCAATTTCAATCGTTAAGAGATTTACTGTTTTACCAAATGCATACACAGCATCATAGTTTTTAAAATCTGCGTTTACAAACCGTTCACATAAATTTTTGCAGGGAGCTTCCGCATCAGGATCCATTACAGCCGTACTGATATTAAAGTCAATTGCTTTTTGAATAAGCATACGCCCTAACTGACCTCCTCCAAGGATACCTAATATGAAATCTTTACTGCTAAAAACCGGCTGCATACGTGTGACAATATTAGTAAAATCCCGACTTACCCCTGTCAGGGTTTAAAACCCTGACAGGGGTAACAAGGATGAAAATCGCTACTTTCGCGCCTTAGCAAAAAATTATGTCCACTATAAGAATTCACGATAAAGAATTTGAACAATTTCTTTCAACAGCACAGATACAGGAGCGCATTACCCAATTAGGTGTTATGATCAATACAGATTATTTTGACAAACGCCCCGTTTTTATCGGAGTGCTCAATGGTGCATTTCTCTTTATGGCAGACCTGATAAAACACGTGAGTATTGAATGTGAATTATCATTTATTAAGCTGAGCAGCTATTCCGGAACAGCTACCACTGGTCAGGTGAAGGAAATGATTGGTTTGAGTCACGAAATATCAGGTCGCGATATTATTGTTATTGAAGATATTGTTGATACGGGTGACACTGCTATTTATCTTACCAATGAATTGAAAAAGAAAAATCCTGCAAGTATTCGATTTGCAACTTTACTTTTCAAACCAAAAGCATTAAAACAAAATTTCAAGCCTGATTATACTGGTTTTGAAATTGAACCTGATTTTGTAGTTGGCTACGGTTTGGATTATGACGGATTAGGAAGAAATCTGAATGATATTTATCGTTTGCAGAAATAATATTATCATGCTCAACATCGTACTCTTTGGTCCTCCGGGTGCAGGCAAAGGAACACAATCAAATAAGCTTATTGATAAATACAAATTAGTGCATTTATCTACAGGTGATATTTTGCGAAGTGAAATTGCAAATGGAACCGCACTGGGTCTGGAAGCAAAAAAGTTAATGGATAAAGGAATATTAGTTCCGGATTCAGTGGTGATTGGTATGATACGGTCAAAGCTTGAACAGAATAAAGATGCACAAGGTTTTATTTTTGATGGATTTCCACGCACTGAGGCACAGGCTAAAGCGTTGGATGATTTATTAACTGAACTAAAAACTTCCATCACTGTTATGCTTGCCTTAAAAGTGGATGACGAGGAGTTAATCAAACGTCTCTTACACAGAGGTGAAAAATCAGGTCGTCCTGATGACTCGAATTCTGATGTTATCCGCAAACGCATTGAAGAATACAATGCAAAGACTGCTCCGCTTGCAAATTATTACAGCGCACAAAAAAAATTCGTTCCGGTTTATGGATTAGGAACTGTTGAAGAAATATTTTCTAAACTCAGTAATGAAATAGATAAGTTAAAATAGCAGCAGTAAGCAGCGGCAGGGGGCAGTTACAAAAAACTTTAAACCTGAAACTTTAAAACTTTAAACTCATAAATGGCAGGTTCAAACTTTGTTGATTACGTAAAAATAAATTGCCGTTCAGGAAATGGTGGTGCAGGCTCTGTGCATTTTCACCGTGATAAATTTACTGCCAAAGGCGGACCAGATGGCGGCGATGGCGGACGAGGCGGACATATCATACTTCGTGGCAACAAACAATTGTGGACTTTGTTACATCTCAAATACCGCAAGCATGTGATTGCAGAAGATGGAGGCAAAGGAGATGCTCAATTAAAAACCGGTGCTGATGGCAAAGATGAAATATTAGAAGTGCCATTAGGAACAGTTGCGCGTGATTTTGAAACAGGTGAAAAACTTTTTGAAATAGAAACAGACGGACAGGAAGAAATTATTGCTCCCGGAGGACGTGGTGGAAAAGGAAATAATTATTTTAAGTCAGCTATTAAGCAATCGCCAACTTTTGCACAGCCCGGTGAATCCGGAAAGGAAGAATGGAAAATACTTGAACTAAAAATACTTGCTGATGTTGGATTAGTTGGATTTCCTAATGCAGGTAAATCAACATTGCTTTCAGTAGTATCTGCTGCCAAACCGGAGATTGCAAATTATCCTTTCACAACATTGGTTCCTAACTTAGGTATTGTTGCTTATCGCGATAATAAAAGTTTTGTGATGGCTGACATACCAGGTATTATTGAAGGTGCACACGAAGGCAAAGGTTTGGGTTTGCGTTTTCTTCGTCATATTGAACGCAATTCTGTTTTGCTTTTTATGATTCCTGCTGATGCAAAAGACATTCGCAAAGAATACGATATTTTACTCAATGAACTTAAACATCACAACCCTGAATTATTACATAAACAAAGAGTGATTGCCATCACAAAAAGTGATATGCTGGATGATGAATTGATTGCATCAATGAAAGAAGAAACTCCAAAAGATAAAATGAATGACGGATCAGAAATCCCTGTTCTCTTTATCTCATCTGTTGCCAACAAAGGTATAACCGAGCTTAAAGATGTTTTATGGAGAATGATGAATGAAACATCTTTTCTTACCAGGTAATGATTGAGTTTTTATTGCAGTGTGACCATAAAATTTTCAGCCTTATCAATGGCTTTCATGATCCGGTGCTTGATAAAGTAATGTACTGGGCAACAGAACGGTTTATCTGGATTCCGTTTTATGCATGGCTGATTTATTTGGTTATAAAACATCATCGTAAAGAAATCAAATTTATTTTACCATCTATCGCCTTCATGATATTATTGACTGATCAGATTTCGGTATTTATAAAAAATTTTATCCTCCGCCTACGTCCATGTCATGATCCTTATTTTGCAGATACCATACATCTTGTAAATAACGAATGTGGAGGCATGTATGGATTTGTTTCTTCACATGCAACCAACGTAATGGCCTTATCCGTATTTCTCGTTCTTCTTTATCCCAATGAATTACGCTGGACAAAAATTGAATTGTTTGCATGGGTTATTTTAGTGAGTTACAGCAGAATTTATCTGGGTGCTCATTTTCCCGGTGATGTTTTGGGAGGATGGATGCTGGGGAGTATTATTGCATTTATCACTTATAAAATTTATAGTTTATCAAAGAAAAAGTTCATTCGCTCATGAATTCTTTCGTACAGGTTTTATCGGTGCGGATTTATGAAGTATGGTTACTAATAAATTTTGAAACAATTAATTGCAATCACTTAATAAGGGTGTATGACAAATGGCATTTCAAATCAAAAGTTCATCCCTACGGGATTAAATAATATGGATGTTGCATTTTATTACCAAAAGTCCATCCCTACGGGATTAACTCCGTTAGGAGTGAACTTTTGGTAATAAAAAATAACTGTTTCCTCAAACAAATCCTGTAGGGATGTACTTAATAACCTGTGCAATTTGTCATACACCCCTTAATAATCTAAACTGATGTAAGTGAATTCTATGCCACGGAATATTTAACTCCCTGCTCTGTCAAAAATTCTTTTATCACATCCACATGCACACATTGTCCCACATGCAGAAATGGTGTGTTGGTAATTCGTTTTGATTGTGAACCCATATGAATTTCAAAATTTTCAAGGTCAAATCCTAAATGCAAGTGTCGTGTTGAACTTTGCATGCCATATACAATACCTTCAGCGTCAAACAACGGACCACCGCTCTGTCCACGTAAACCGGGAGTACTCATTTCCAGTCCGACAACCTTACCATTAAAAACAAGATGTCTTGTTACGATTCCATCAATTGGAAATATCGGTGAGTTCGGATTTCCCTCACGCGTCCATTCAATATCATCTGCCTGATAATTATAATTAAAATTCGAAAACTCAGGAAATGGAAAACCTAATCTGCACAATGACTTTCCCTGCTTAACAGGAGTTTCCGAATTGTAAAAACGTGCATGACCACTATAAAATTTTTTTTGAAATCCTTTAAAGTGTATCCATGCAAGATCATGAACAGGATGCGATTTAATTTCGAATCCGGAAATGTTGTCAAATAAACCCGGGAAAAAATATTTTATCTGAACAATACTTTCTTTTGCAAAACTGAACTGTGCTTCAATTTCAGCAAGGTTTGCCTGATGCATTTCATCATTTTTCAATCGGAAACGTGATTGAGTAAATAAAAGATATTGTTGATTGATTTGTTCAGCTTTAATCAACAACTCTGCAACATGACGACAGGTAATTGCATCTCCTTCATCATTCACAAAAAACAAAGTAGATGCACCCGGAAAAACTTTATTGCTTCCGTAACTACGCATTATGGTATGAATAGGACGTGTAAAATGACTTACTTCTTCAATTGCTTTTACAAACATCTATCTATTTGAAAATGATAAAGGGAATTGTTTTCTTTGATGCGAAATTAGATGAAAGTTTACAGTTTACGGTTTTCAGTTGATGACGAACGAAACCGCAAATTGTAAACCGTAAACTGTAAACTAAAAAAAATGAAACCAGCAGTAAAATACGGATTGATCAGTGGAATAGTTGGAGTACTATTCAACTTAGTGATGTATATCACAGGCATAAACAGAACTAGCTCTATACAAATTATTCAATGGTTAACTGTAATCATTCCGATTGCATTTATGTATATGGCAATTAAAACCTACCGCGAAGAAATTGGAAACGGATGGATAACTTTTGGCAAGGCTTTTAACCAGGCATTTATTGTTGGTATTGTGGGAGGATTGATTGGTTCTGTCTATCACTTCTTATATCTCAAATTTATTGACCCGACTTACAGTGATTACCTGATGCAGGTGCAATTAGAAAAAATGACCGAAAGAGGAATGAGTGATGAAATAATTGACAAAGCAATGAAACAAATGGAACCCTTTATGACACCAGTTGTTCAATTAGGTTTTGCAATTTTCTTTTCACTTTTTATAGCTGCTGTTTTAGGATTGATTATGGCTGGAATAATGAAAAAGCCAAATCCGGAGGAAATTGTTTGATTTGGTAATTTGGTAATTTGGTAATTTGATGATTTGGTAATTTGATAATTTGTTCCATACAAACATTATCAAATTATCAAATTACCAAATTAATTCAACCCTTCAATCGTTTTCTTAATTATCGAACAACATTCCATCAATTGCTCTTCATTAATAACCAATGGTGGTGCAAAACGAATGATATCACCATGAGTGGGTTTTGCAAGTAAGCCGTTTTGTTTCATTGCTAGGCAAACTTTCCATGCATCAATTCCGTCCTCTTCTTTAATAACAATTGCATTGAACAAACCTTTGCCGCGAATGGCAGTGATGCGGT
>JANLUX010000289.1:0-3069 GCA_031363705.1 Bacteroidota bacterium | reverse complement strand
GTAACGCCATCAGAATAATAATATTTAATCATCACTTCCAGTAATTTGTTTGCATCAATCAGCATTGAGTCTGCTTCGCCAATTTTTCCATTCACTAAAACACCTTCTTTTTCAAACAAAGGTTTTAATTCATCATTATTTCTTTTTGCAGAGTAAACCGGATTATGCACTTTGGTTTTCATGCCGTGATGTTTTCCGCTTTCATCAATCATTTCCACTTCAAATATTTTTTCGTCATATACCGGATATTTGAAATCAACAGCGTCTTCCAGGGTGTGCAAATTTGTACATGCACCATTTAATGTTGTTCCAAGCATTAATATTTTTCCGTTACACTCAGCCAGTTTTCTGAATGGAGATGAAGCATTGTAAGGAGTTAATTGCCCGAAGTGTGATTCAGTAATCCACGTTGCTAATTTACCTCTTGCGCACACAGCATCAGTGGGATGAAAGCTACGTTTTACATTGGGAAGTTTTCTGAAATATTCTGTAACCACTCCCATTTGTGAAGCAGTGTTACGCACATCAAACACCGGATTTGATTCAAGATAATCTTTATTTCTTCCTTTGGCAGGAAATGATGGCATCAGCAATGTCCCGTTTATTCCAATCACTTTTTCAATTGCATTAACAATATCTTCGGCACCATTTTTAACATAACCGATTTTGCTCAGGCTGCAATGAACCAATATTGCATCATCCTGCATCAATCCGATTTTCTCTAAATCATCAATCAGTTTTTCAACAGTGATAACCCTTGCTGAATTTTTTTGTTGTGCCAGATATTTTCTGCGCTTTTGTTTCTTTAAAAATTTGGCAAGTGAAAGCAAAAACTCGGGTGAGTGATAAATAAAAAATTGCTTAATGCGTTTTCTCATATTTTTATTTCACCCCTGACAGGGTTCTGAACCCTGTCAGGGGTAGGATTTGATATAGCTGCATACGCTACAATTTCCTCATACACTCTCCTCCATCCTTTCCATTCATCGCGATCATTCAAGCTGTGATTGTGCCATAGCGTAACAAAAGTTCCGTTTACTTCACGCACCTCATCCACCAATTGTTTTGCACGAATAATTGATTCATCAATGGAAAGTTTCATGTAGTCTTTCATTGTTCCATCCATCAGCATAAAAGGAATTAACCTTAATCGTGTTTCAATATCCAGGTCTAAATCATAAAATTTAAACGGTGAACAAATGCTGGCCCGAAAACCAATCTCTGAAGCATAGCCCAGTGAATAATCTTCTTCAATATCATTGTCAATTAAATTACGATAAGTTCCGGGAAAAGTAACTTTTAAAAAATGCTGACGGCTTTTGGTTACTTCACGTTTTAAAACTTTACTCAAACGCCTGATCTCTTTGCGCAGTTGATCTGAATTTAAATTGGAAGCATAGGAGGGATGCACACCCACCTCAGCATAATCTGCTATTGATTTTATCAACGACTGAAAACGTTTGCTTCCATCAACGGGAATATTTTTATCAAACTCACCATAATTCCCGACAAGAAAAAAATAAATCTGGCGAAGGTTAAATTTTTTTTTAATCTCTAACTGCAAATCATAAGTGTCATAAGGATCACTTTCCAGACCAAATAAAACACGTAAACGCTCACCGATCTTTTTAAAATTCATGGAGAAAAGTCCAAGTGAGAAAGCACCAACTTGTCTCATCATGCCTTTTTCTTTGTAAGCATAAGCGCTGTCAATATCAAAAGTAGAAATGTAGTGATAGGATTTGGAAGTAAAACTCAAAGAGGGAAAACGATGTTGCAATAATGCTTTTAATTTTTGCGCCCAGATGTTTATTAATGGTTTGTTTAAAAAGTTTTTTTGATTGGCTAAACTTTGTTGCGGTGTAAACCGTGAATGCTCATCTTTTATGTGAGGGAGATATTCTTCATAACGGCTCACTAAATAAAAACTTGCAGCAAATAAATCAAAAGGCAACTGGTACTTGGGATGTGTTCCAAAAAAAACAGGTACGCCATGCCATTCAAAAACATTGATCTGCTGGTCTTCAATTCCTTTTTCAAACAACAATCTTGAAGCATAAATAAAAAGTTCATCACCTAAAGCAGAATCGCAATAACTAAGGCGTGGTCCGTTATAAGCAATAAATTCTTCTTTTGAATGTGTTAATTTATATTGAAGACCAATTAAATCTTTTAATATCAAATCGAAAATAAAACGTAAACGTGGAGCAGATTTGTTTGTGTAAACTAAGAGCATGAGATTTTAAAATTAAGAAAACTGTTTAACAATAATCTCGCATATTTTTCCGGCAGCATTGCCATCTCCATATAAAGCAGGAAATGTAAAATCATTTTTGGCTTTCAGTTTTTTATATGCATTTTGTATTTCTTCGCTTTCGGTTCCTGATAAAATATTATTTCCGTTTGAAATTAATTCTGTCCATTCAGTTTCATTGCGCAGTACAACACATGGTGTTTTTAACAGGAATGTTTCTTTTTGCATTCCTCCAGAATCAGTAAACACCATCAATGCATTTTGCTGCAAAGCAATCATATCAATATAGGAAACAGGATCAATGATTTTAATGAGTGCATTGTTATTTATTAATTGCTTTAATCCGTTATTCAGATTATTTTTTGTCCGCGGATGTAAAGGAATGATTAAAGAAATATTTTCTTGTTTAGTAATGCTATCAAGCGCATTAAAAACGGATTGAAGTGTTTCAATATTATCAGCGGTATCAGCACGGTGAATGGTAGCCAGTAAAAACTTTTTTGGTTGGATGTTTAATTTTTGGAGAATTGCTGATTCATGTTTGGCTTTCTCTGCATAAAAGAAAACATTGTCAGCCATCACATCTCCACATAAAAAAATTCCTGGTTGCTGAATAGAGTTTTTATTGGTGACAACATGCTTAATATTTTCATTCATTAAATGATTAACGGCTGAGGGTGATGAACAAAAAAGTAAAGTGGAAATATGATCAGTGAGGATACGGTTAATTTCTTCAGGTTGTGATTTATTGAACGAACGCATGCCGGCTTCAATATGCAATAGCTGAATATTATTTTTTTGTGCAGCCAATGCAC
>JANLUX010000268.1:0-12325 GCA_031363705.1 Bacteroidota bacterium | reverse complement strand
GTCATGCTGAGGTACGAAGCATCTCTACTTGTTTAAACTTTCCATTCTTTACTGGTGCGATAAACAGTGCCCTTGAAAAATGCAACGTTTTCTGATTTCTGATTTTTTACTTCCATCAAATAGGTAGCGGTTTTATTTGTCAGGCTTAATTCTTTTGCTTCACATGTTAAAACATCATCCACTTTTACTGCCACAGGAAATGAAATTGAACATTCCAATGCAACACTTAATCTTCCATAAGCATTGGATGCGAAAGCCAAAGCGCTGTCAGCAAATGAAAAAGCAATTCCGCCATGTGCAATGCCAAATCCGTTCATCATTTCTTCCCGCACTTTCATTTTCAAAATGCAATGACCCTGTTCAATCAATACTCTTTCAATACCTAACCATTGACTGAATTTATCTTCGCGATACATCTTGTCAACAATAGCAACAGCTAACGTTGTATTATCTTTTTCCATTTCCTGATTACTAATTAACGATCCCGATGTATCGGGAACGAATGTTACGAATTAAAAAATCCCTCAGTTAATAACTTAACAACATATCAACTTAATTATAAAATTTCTTTCCTTCTTTAACCATTAGTTTTAACAATACACTTGGCCGATAACGATCTTCTGAATACAAAGTATAAAGTGATTGTAAAGTGTTCAACACTTTTTTTAATCCTATCTCATCAGCCCATTGCAATAGTCCTTTAGGATAATTCACACCTTTTGTCATTGCAAGATCAAGGTCATCGCGTGAAGCAACCCTGAGATAAAGCGAATCAATGGCTTCGTTAATAAGCATTGATAAAACACGTTGAAAAATTTGTTTGCCGACTAATTCAATCTTTTTTGGCTCAGGATTAATAGCTCCTTCAGAATAATCATAATATCCTTTACCTGATTTTTTTCCAAACAGTTTTGCTTCGTATAATCTTTTTTGTGTGAGCGATGGCTTGAAACGGGGTTCATAAAAAAATTGCTCCCACACTGATTCAGTCACTTTATAATTGATATCGTTACCAATGAAATCCATCAGCTCAAATGGTCCCATCTTAAAACCACCAAACTCTTTCATAGCCCAGTCAATGGTTGCGAAGTCAGCAATCCCTTCCTCGTAAATACGAATACTTTCTCCGTAATAGGAGCGTGCCACACGGTTTACAATAAAGCCGGGTGTATCTTTTGCAAGCACTGTAATTTTTTTCCAGTTATCAATTCTTGCTTTCGCAGATTGAGTAATTAAATTACTTGTTGTGATGGCAGGTATGATTTCTACCAATGGCATCAGCGTAGCAGGATTAAAGAAATGTATGCCGATTACTCTTGAATATATTTTACATGCTGATGCAATGGATGCAATGGATAGCGAAGAAGTGTTGGTAGCAAGAATACATTCATCATCAACAATAGATTCTAATTCAGTAAAAACTTTTTGCTTGATGTTCAGATCTTCTACAATCGCTTCGATAATTAAATCACACGCAGAAAATTCTTTTAAGCTTTGAGAAAAATTTATCTTATTAAAAATTATTGTTGCTTCCCCCTGTTTTATTTTTTGTTTTTCCTCCAGCTTATTCAACGCGCTTTGCAAATTGCTTTTTGCCTTTTGCAAACTTGAACCATTTGCATCGTGCAACAAAACATTTTCTCCAGCCATAGCTGCAATTTGTGCAATGCCGCTACCCATGGCACCGGCACCAATAACACCTACTGCCTTGTCAATACTCATAAACTAATCCTGTTCATCCTGAATCCTGCCGTGTTCCACATAATGTTTAGCAGCAATGGCAAGGCGCGCCCATTTATCAGCTTGTGAAATATAAACTTGTACCCACTCTTTCATAGGGCGACCGCTGCCTGAAGGATCAAATGCTTTTGAACCTTTAAGATTTAATCCTTTTTCATGATCAATGCCAGTGAGCTTAAAAACCATGTCTCCATCAAAAAAACAACAGAACGCTTTGCCATTTACTTTGAGACAAGGTTTGCCAAACATCTGCGATGCCTCAACATTCGGAAATTTTTTAGTCATGTCCGTTGTTATCTTTTCAAATACATTCAAATATCTGCTCATGTTCCTGTAAAGTTTGGTTTTCGTTTTTCAATAAAAGCATTCACGCCTTCTTTATAATCATTTGTATCTCCTGATGCAGCTTGCAGTTTTTCTTCGAGCTGTAACTGTTGTTCAAGGTTGTTGGCAAATGAATCATTCAACAATCGCTTTGTAAATCCAAGTGCTTTTGTTGGCATTAATGCCAGTTGCTTTGCAATAGCAAAAGCATCATTCTGCAGTGAAGCATCATCCACAATTTTATAAATCATTCCCATTTGCAATGCATCAGTTGCTGATACTTTATCACCCAGCATCATCAGTGCTGACGCTTTTCCAAAACCAATTAATCGTGGCAGAAAAAAGGTTCCGCCACTATCAGGCACTAATCCAATTTTACTGAAAGCCTGGATAAACGTTGCCGATGTTGCAGCTATCACAATATCGCATGCAAATGCAATGTTAGCACCTGCGCCTGCCGCTACACCGTTTACTGCACACACCACGGGTTTTTCAATGGAACGTATTTTTTGAATGATGGGATTATAATGTTCACGCACAATTTTTTCAATTCCCGGTCCATCGGGATCTATAGCTTCACTTAAATCCTGTCCCGCTGAAAAAGCTTTGCCTTCACCTGTAATATAAATTGCACGGATTGATTTATCATTGGCTGCCTTATCCAAAGCCTGCTGCATCTGCAAAGCCATTTCACGATTAAAGCTGTTGTATTTTTCAGGTCTGTTCAACCTGATTTTTACAACGGAGTCAATGCTTTCAATAATAATGCTCATAGAGACTTAAATAATATGATGCAAAGTAAATTAATTATCGCACGTAGCGCTTAAAAATGTAAATGGTAATAGTTGGATAATATTTGAAATGGTATTAATAAAAAAGTCCCGGTTGCAAATAACCGGGACTTTTATTGAAAAGAATTTTTCAAATAATTATTTTGTCTGCAGCGTAATTGTTTTTGTGATTACTCCTTTAGAAGTAATCAGCTGAACAGCGTAAATACCGCTTGCAAAAGTTGAAAGATCCACCTGGGTTTTAAATGCAGCTGAATATTTTTCAGTATAAACCGGCTGACCAAGATAATTATTGATAACAAGGTGCATATTATCTTCAGTTACCTTGCCACTGATGTTAAGTAAGCCATTAGTAGGATTTGGGCTTACTAACAGATTATCAGGATTGGTAACTTCTTTTACACCTGTAGAAATTGATATCTGCATATCATCAACACGTGTTGAAGCTGTTACACCTGATCCAAATCCGTTAAATCCAAGATAATAAGTGCCATTGGATGGAACAGTGAATGGATGAACTGCATAATGATAACTTGAATCTGATGGCATAGGCTCCACAGCAATAGGAAGTGTCATTGCAGTGCTTACGCTGGATGTGCCAAGGCGTGTTTCAAGCTGATATGCTGTAGCAGTACCATCAAAAGTTTTATAAAAGAATTCCAAAACATAATTAGTTCCTGCTGTAAAATCAATACAAGGCGTAAATAACCAATTTTCGGTAGTTGCTGCTACAGGATTACCAAATCCGATACGTGCACATACTAACCCACCGTGTGTGAATGTTGCAGGGAAATCCCATTTGTTTAAATCTCCGTCAGTATCTTCCACTAACCAACCTGCAGGAGGTGTAGGAGTAACAGCTGTTTCAAAATCTTCAGCAAACGGAGATCCCATGGTAATTGCAATAGATGAATTGTTTGTAGTAGAAGTGCTCGATGAGTCATTTGATGTATTGGCATCTCCGGTTACCCCTGTATAAGCATTAATGATGTAGTTACCAGTAGCTGAAAGGTTAGCAGGGGTTGTAAAAGTATAATTAGCTCCTCCAGATGCAGGAATAGATCCTGTAAAAGTTTCAGTAACAGGAGTGCCTCCGTTAATAGTGTAACTAACAGGGAAACCCGAAATTGGTGCTGCTCCGAAATTGGCAATAGCAATTGAAATAGGAGTGGTAGCACTTAGCCCGCAACCAGCTACAATAGGAGTGATTCCGGAAACACCTGCATCCACTGCAGCTGGTTCGTAAATTTGTATGTCATCAATTTCCCAGAAGTAATCCCAGTTTCCTTGATATTTAAATTTAATAAATAAGGTTGCCTGGTTAGCTGCAGTAGATGAAATATCTATATCCACATTATGCGGATTTGGAGTAGCTGCATTTTGTGCCAAACCTGTTTCTGCATGATATACATCCACCCAGGTTAAACTGTCGTTACTTACGAACAATGCTGCAACTGCAGCAAACTGACGGAAATAATCAGTGAAGGCGATGCGTACAATTGAATTTGCAGAACAATTAATAGCCGTGGAGATGAGTTCCGTACTGGTAGCAGTCATATTATTACCATAGAAGTCATCATCCATGATCATAAATCCATTTGCTGCTGTAGCACTTTGAATGGTATCTCCAGGACTAACTGTAGGACCCATTGGACCACCGGTGGTGTAAGTCCAGATTTCGCCATTCCCTGCACTGTCCGTAACCTGCCATCCTGCCGGAATACCAGAGCCGAAATCCTGACTGTAAATAACTGCTGCTGGTGCAACATGTACATTTCTCGAGTGAGCCTGAGATGCCGGTAATGGATTTTTAACTTTTACTGAAGACCCGGTAAATCGTTGATCTTGTGCAGCGAGATTGCTTGTAATAAAGCCTGCTGCAATAAATAATAGAATTTTTTTCATTTTTTGTGTTTAAGTTTATTTAAGAATTGAAGGCGCTAAAAGTAACAAAGGATTTGAAATAAATAATTTTTCATTTGTAATAATTTAAGAGCCTGTTTAAATTTTAAATAATGCTGCTGCATTTGTACGCAAAAATTTAAACCTTAGTAGCAATCCGTGCTTACAACAATAGAACCTTATTACCTTATTTGTTTTGAATACGAACAATAAGGTAATAAGGTCTTGTTTTTATTGCTGATCTTCTACTAAGGTTAAACTTCCAACTTCTAATTACTGATCACATTCACTGTTTTCCTTTTGGGGTTAGGGGTAATTAAAACCGAAAACCGAAAACTGTAAACACCCATTCCAAATCTGGTTAAATCATTGTTCCCTAATAAAAAGAGGCTGCCCTGCTTAAGGACAGCCTCTTACTATGCGCATGGGCGCGGATCAATAAATTATTTTACAATGGTAAACTCCACTCTTCTGTTTTGCTGCCTTCCTTCAGGGGTGGTATTTGGAGCAACAGGCTTTGTTAAACCATATCCTTTGGAAGTTATGCGCGCGGCAGCCACTCCTTGTTTTACCAGATAATCTTTGGCTGATTTAGCCCGTTTTTGCGAGAGGGTGAGATTCATCTTAGCCCCGCCCACATTATCAGTATGACCTTCTATCAGTAATTTAAAGTCTTGTTTGCGTTTCATCAGATCAGCCAGCTGATCCAGTGATGGGAATGATACAGGTTTGATTACTGCTTTGCCGGTTTCGAATTGTAAATTTTTGAATACAGTATTAATTACTTCTTCTTCTTCTTTTGTCAATTCTACTTTAACCGGTTCGGCAGCTCTCACTTCCGCCTTCTGCACTTTTATAGGGCAACCTTTGTTGCTTATTGGTCCCACTTCAAACATGCAACTGTCTTTCGGATCAGGTATTCCGTCACCATCACTATCAGGGCAACCGTTAAACTCAGCCACGCCTGCTTTGTCAGGACATTCATCATTCGGGTCAATGATTTTATCTCCATCACGATCAGGGCAACCATTAAACTCAGGCATGCCTGCCAGGTCAGGACAGGAATCACGCATGTCTGTAATGCCATCACGGTCGCGGTCAGGGCAACCATTAAATTCCGGTAATCCTGCATCATCCGGACACTCATCTTTTGAATCTTCAATATCATCATTATCACGATCAGGACATCCGCGGAATTTCTCCAAGCCCGGCACATCAGGACATAAATCATCTTTGTCCTGTATGCCATCACCATCACGGTCAGGGCATCCTTCAAACTTCCATACACCTGGCACTTCCATACACTTGTCTTTCTTGTCTGATACCTGATCATTATCGCGATCACGCATACGTCTTTTATCCAGTGTAAATTTTAATCCTGCATAAGCATCCATTCCATACAGATCGCTTATTCCTATAAGGGTTCCGATTTTATCACTACCGAAAAACAAGCTGCCAAGGCGCACAGCAAAACCTAACCTTGCCTGCGATTTTTCATAATCAATGATGGAAAAAGGAAGTGAAATGTCAACCCATTCTGATTCGTAACGGGGAGTGAGCGACAAGATATCAGGACGGGTGATGCCCATGTTTTTCTTATGCTTAAAACCTTTGATGATGGTGGCATTAAGATACATTCTTCCAATAATATTCCAGTCAGCCTGGATACTCCATGCCGAAGGCGTTTCCATTTTAAATGATTCTTTGGCAGTTTTAAATGATTGCGCACGGGTAGTAGGATTAAAAAAATCAGGATTGGTTAATGCACCGCTTGGTAAGGTATCCACAGAGCCATAAAATATTGCGCTCACAGAGCTGTCAAAATCCAGCTGACTGTCAAAATCATCGTGCTTATAGTCAGGATAAACATGCATAGCCCGCTGATCATTAATGTTAAATGCTTTGCTGTTATTTCTAAAATTAATTGAACCCATGTCAAGCAGCGAAGCACCCAACCGCAACCAGTATTTATTCACCTCAGGATCTTCGTGCTTTGCTCCATCCATCTCATAGGTGTAAGTGGATTCATCTCTGCGCCATTCATAGGCAAAACCAAGATCCCACCCAAAACCTCCTCCGTTATTGATGGTGGCTTTATCTTCTGCCTTATCGTCAAAAATATTATAGCTAACCCTGCCATATTCAAAGCTGGTGGGCCCGAAAATCAATGTGCTGTCGTCATTTACATTAAAATAAATATCAGGGTCTTTAATATAACTACCCATCACTCCGCCTAAATATTTAAGGGTAGCTGCACCTTTCAGCATGTGCCTGTTTTTATTATGAAACACTGTTCCATAAGTAAGAAAGTATTCCTGCCACATGAGTGTGTTGAAAGTAAAA
Source organism: Bacteroidota bacterium (assembly GCA_031363705.1). Classification (GTDB taxonomy): domain Bacteria; phylum Bacteroidota; class Bacteroidia; order AKYH767-A; family OLB10; genus JANLUX01. The sequence goes on along the minus strand of JANLUX010000268.1, from coordinate 5,225 downwards.
TCAGTAGCATGAAATAATTTTGCATTTTTAGGATAAAAAAGGTTCGTGTCTGATAACTCAGTATAACTATAGTGAGCTACTTCAGCAATCAGGTTATTAATGGTTACTCCGGTTCTGAACTGGTAACCGAGGGCAAGTGAGTGTTTTTTGTTAAAAGTAAACATTACGGAAGGACCCATGATGGTGCTGCCGAAAGTCAGGTTTTTGTTTTTTAATCCTCCTTTTAATATTTCCTGTAAGGCTTCTTTTTCAAGATAATTTTTATTATTTATCTGATCAATGATATTACCAAAACCGATAAACTTAAGATCGTCTTTAGGAATATATAGAAAATCGTTTTCCATGGTAACTCCCGCACTGATAATGTTGATGTCAAGTTTAACTCTTGAATCAATAATGGAACTGGGGTTAAGTCCAAGACCGTTTAACCCTGCATAATTGCTGTGACGTATGCCAAGCATATCCTGTCCGGAACAGATGGCAGTTAACAGCACCAATGATAAGATAGGTAGTATTTTTTTCATATTGCTAAGTTTGAGTGGTAAAAATAGTTTTTGAATTAATATGATTACTTATTCTATAGTCACTTTTCTCATGAGTTCTTCACCGTTTAGTTTTAAAGTCAGAAAATAAATTCCAGTTGAAAAACCGGATACATCAATTGTTGTAATAAAATTTTGTTGAGCAACTTTTTGAGTGCGCTTATACATTTGTTTTCCTCCATTATTCACTAAAGATATTTCAACATTGCCCGGATTTTTAAGTAATGCATCAATGGTTAGGTTGTTGTGAACCGGATTCGGATAGATATTATTTATGATTAAATTATTATGCTCAGCAATGCCGATAGGAGCGCCTGTGGTGAATGAATATTTTTGAGAATAAATGCCAGGCTGACCCACAGTGCTTCGAACCCTCCACCAGTAAGTAGTGTTTGGATTTAATCCTGAAACCTGCTGCACAGTATCGGTTAATCCACTCTGATTATATATCATGCTTGCCACAGTAAATACACTGGAATTGGAAACCTGTAATACATAGGTGCTTAATGGTTCCACATCGCTCCAGCTGAACACAGGATTGAGCACTACGTTAGTGGCAGTATCATGTGGAGCGTATAATAAAGGAGGAGCAGCCACAGTATGAAATGAATAAACATTTGAATAAACACTTTCGTGTCCGCCATTGTTGGATTTAACACGCCAGTAATAATGTGTTGATGTTTGAAGCCCGGGTATGCTGGTTGCATTATCTCCATCATTTTTTGTAAATAATATGTTAGAGAATAAGGAGTCACTGCTTATTTCAACGGTGTACATTACCGCACTGCTAATATTAGTCCAGGTTAAAGTAGAACTCAGAGAAACTCCGGTAGCATTATCCAGAGGAGATACCAGCACCGGAGGATCAGGAATACTGTCATTCACACCGGTGTAAGTAATAAACATTTCAATTTTTTGAACGGGTCGTTCAGTACCGGGCACCGTTGGAGAATTAACAATAGTATCCACCACATTCATTCCGCTCGTCACCTGTCCATACATGGTATATTGTCCATCCAGACCCAAAGCGCTGGCTACACAGATATAAAATTGTGAGTTTGCACTGTTAATATTCGCATCGCGTGCAGCACCTAATCTTCCGCGATAATGATGTACAGCACTGAACTCTGCATTTACTGTAGGTTGATTAGGATTGCCATTTCCCCAGGTAGAAACAGGTCCGTTAATTGAATTTGGATCTCCGCCTTGAATAACAAAACCCGGAACCACTCTGTGAAATGCAGTGCTGTCATAAGCCTGCACACTCACCAAGCTATCAAAATTGCGTGTTGCAAGTGGTGCAATAAGTGGAAATAATTCTATATTAAAGGTGCCCAGATAAATTCCTCCACGATGGGTTACAATCTGGTATTGAGGTTTATCTTGTGAATAGATATCCTGATTAAAGATAAAAAGTGATAATAACAGCAGTATAATTTTTTTCATTTTAGATTTATTTGTTTTTCAAAAGTAATTTAAAAACGATTGAACAATATTTAAAAACAAATTATAAACGATTTTAATACTATCCGTCAAAATCCATTACATTTGCCACCCTAATTAAAGGAGGTATCTACAAACATGCTCATCGTTCCGGTTAAAGAAAATGAAACCATTGACAAAGCACTCAAGAAATTCAAAAAGAAATTTGAGAAAACAGGCATAGTGAAACAATTGCGTTCACGCCAGGCTTTTGAAAAACCTTCTATCACTCGCAGATCTACTGTTAAAAAAGCAGTTTATAAAGGTAAATTGACACAGCAAGGCTTATAATAAGCTGGCTAACTTTAAACTAAATCCGGAGGGTTCATCATCTTCCGGATTTTTTATTTTTAAAAGGATGATTTTACATCGGCTGAATTACTAACTTTAGGGTCAGATTTTATAGCAACTTATTTGTGAAGGATTTATCGGCTTTTTTATCCCATCTCCAATATGAAAAGCGTTTTTCATCTCATACAATCACAGCCTATGAGGGAGATTTAAAACAGTTTACTTACTATTTAGTAAAGCAATACGAGTTGAGTGATATTTCACAAGCTACTCATTTTTACATCCGGTCGTGGATAATTTCTTTAATGGATAGTGATTTAAACAATAAATCTGTTAACCGGAAAATCACTGTGCTGCGAACTTTTTTTCGATTTCTTCAGCGTGAGCAGAAAATATCAAAGAATCCCATGCTTAAAATTCAGGCTCCTAAAACTAAAAAGACCTTGCCTGTTTTTGTGGATGCAAAAAACATGGATAAAATTTTGGATAGTATGGCTGATGAAAATAAAAGCAAGCCCTCTTATCAGTTAAGCCGTGATAAAAATATCATCGCTTTATTTTATATGACCGGTATTCGATTATCTGAATTGGTTAATCTAAAGTTAAGTGATATTGATTTCTATAATTTATCTGTTACAGTTCTTGGTAAGAGAAACAAAGTGCGACAAATTCCTATTACATTAAAACATAAGAGGGAATTGGAACATTATCTGGTAACACGTAAAGAATTTCTTGAAATCGTTTCATTGGAATCTGAATATTTATTTTTAAATAATAATGGTAACAAAATCTATCCGAAGTTCGTTTACCGGATAGTGAACACTGAATTAAAAGGATTTACCACGAGTGAGAAAAAGAGTCCTCATGTTTTACGGCACAGTTTTGCTACTAATATGTTGAATAAAGGTGCCGATATTAATGCCATCAAAGAATTGTTAGGTCATAGCAGTTTAGCTGCAACACAGGTTTACACTCATAACACCATTGAAAAGTTAAAAGAAATTTACAAACAGGCTTTTCCAAAAGCATAAACATTTAAAACTAAAGATTATGAAAGTAAGAGTTCAATCCATCCATTTTGATGCTGATCAAAAATTATTGCAGTTTGTTTCTGATAAAGTGGACAAGCTCACGCAGTTTTATGATGATGTAATTGACAGCGAAGTATTTTTAAGAATTGACAAATCCAATTCCACCGAGAATAAAGTTGCCGAAATACGAATCAATACACCTGGCAAAACCATGTTTGCCAAAGAACAATGTAAAACTTTTGAAGAAGCTACTGATATTGCTGTAGAGGCTATGCGTAAGCAAATGACCAAGCATAAAGAGAAAATCAAGGGTATATAATTCACGCTTAAATTTTTAAAAAACTTTCGTACTAACTTTCAAAAAAAATTATTTTTGAGAGGGTTTATTAATGTGTGAATTTATTTTTCTTCACTTCTTGTTTCAAAACAAAACTTTGTTAAGTTTGCAGTCCCTTTTTCGGGGGTAGTTCATTGTACGTTATTATTACATCATAAGCCGATGTAGCTCAGATGGCCAGAGCTACTGATTTGTAATCAGTGGGTCGGGGGTTCGAATCCCTCCATCGGCTCAGTACCGTTCTTAAATTATGGTAAACTGAAAAAGTATTTCGGGGAGTTACCAGAGTGGCCAAATGGGGCAGACTGTAAATCTGTTGTCTTTCGACTTCGGAGGTTCGAATCCTCCACTCCCCACTTGGAAATTAGAATTATCAATTAATAATTAATAATTAATAATTCCGGAATAAGCGGAAGTAGCTCATTTGGTAGAGCGATAGCCTTCCAAGCTATAGGTGGCGGGTTCGAGCCCCGTCTTCCGCTCAGAAGGAGAGTTTAAAGTTTGAATTCTAAAGTTTAATGTTAGCATAATCATCTTTAAACTTCAAACTTTAAACCTTAAACTCTACCAGCCGTTGTAGCTCAGTGGTAGAGCACTTCCTTGGTAAGGAAGAGGTCGAGAGTTCGATTCTCCTCAACGGCTCTGAAAAGAGTTTAAAGTTTCAGGTTTAAAGTTCAAGGTTAAAAAAACATTGTGCAATAAACATTAAACTTTGAACATTAAACTTTGAACATTAAACATTAAATTATATAAATTAATAAAAACAAATTAACACCTTCATAAAATGGCAAAAGAGAAATTTGATCGTTCCAAACCACACGTTAACATTGGAACCATCGGTCACGTTGACCACGGCAAAACAACATTAACTGCAGCTATCACCACCACTTTGGCGAAGGATGGTTTAGCAGATGTTCGTTCGTTTGATTCAATTGATAACGCACCAGAAGAAAAAGAGCGTGGTATTACGATCAACACCTCACACGTTGAATATTCAACTAAATTACGTCACTATGCACACGTTGACTGTCCTGGTCACGCGGATTATGTAAAGAACATGGTTACAGGTGCTGCCCAGATGGACGGTGCTATTTTGGTTGTGGCTGCAACGGATGGTCCGATGCCGCAAACCCGTGAGCATATTCTTTTAGCTCGCCAGGTTGGTGTTCCAAAGATTGTTGTATTCATGAATAAAGTTGACATGGTTGACGATCCTGAATTGTTAGACCTTGTTGAAATGGAAATCCGTGAGTTATTAAGTTTCTATCAGTTTGATGGAACTAACACTCCGGTAATCCGTGGTTCAGCTCTTGGTGGCTTGAATGCAGATGCTAAATGGGTTCCAAAAATTTATGAATTGATGGAAGCGGTTGATACATTTATTCCAATTCCTCCTCGTTTGATTGATCTTCCATTCCTTATGCCTGTTGAAGATGTATTCTCTATCACAGGTCGTGGTACAGTTGCTACGGGTCGTATCGAAAGAGGAATCATCAACTCAAACGATAACGTTGAAATCATTGGCATGCAGCCTGAAAAATT
>JANLUX010000363.1:0-3955 GCA_031363705.1 Bacteroidota bacterium | reverse complement strand
TACAGGTTTCACAAAAATATTTTTAAGTACATCCATTATAACATCATTCAGATGAAATTGAGGATTATTGACATTGCCGGTGATGGGTATTTCATAATCAATTACGTTACCCCGTTCGCGCACAAATGCCATCACCAGCCGCATCGGTATCCAACCTGTGCCTTTATTTTTTATTTTTTTAGTAACGCGCGGATCAATAATTGTTAAATGATTCTGACTGTTGATGATTCCGTTGCTTACATTCCAGTTTCCTTTTAACTCAATAGTGCCCCGGTCAAGTGGAAAAGATGTGTTGGAAATAAGATATGGGTTTAACATTGTTGCGGGAAATTTTTCCAGGTTATAGTAAATATTAAAATCATTACTGTCCTTTGGATTCATTGAAAGTGTAATAGCCAGGTTGCTGTAAGGTTGAATCCTCGATTTTAAATAGAGATGAACACGTTTATCATTTTTATCAATTGAATCTGCTGTAATATTAATGGGTTTAGCATGCATTGCAAATTGTTCGCTCAGTGAAAAATCATTGAATTTAAAATCACCATTGTAAACACCCAGCCGGCTTACTTTATAATCACTCCTGAAAAAATTACGCGATAACTCTTTTATATAATTTGCAATCTCCAGAATGAGATTGAATTTTGCAGGATTCATATTTGCTTCTGTAAGGTTAGCACCTGCTTTACCAAACATGGTTTCAAGATTATTGAGATTATCATATTGCTCATATTTAAAATAAGGATGTGTCAGCAATATAGAATCAAAAAGATATTTCTGGTACTTAGGGCTTAACTGATGAATACCGAACACTAATTTATCAAAGGATATAAAATCCTCTTTTTTTGTTTTTCCAAAATGAAAATCGCTGAGTGCGAGCATTCCTGTGGCGTTTACATTTTGAGCGTCATTAAAATTACCTGTAGCTTTAATGTCAGCATCAAGTATGGCTGCAAAACTTCCGTAATTGGAAAGTGATTTAAAATACTGTTCGATAATTTCTAAATCAAATTTACTTACCACAGCTCCCAGCTCGTAATCATTATTAGCAGTATTAATAATAAAATTACCTCTGAAACTGCCTGTTCCGATACCAGGCACAAAAGAATATTTTATCTCAACGGTATCCTGGTCCCACTGAAATCCTTTACTTTCAATATAGGTGCTTTTAATAAAATAGTTGATGGGTGTTGTTTTGTCGTGGAAATAAAATTCACCATCATTAATTTTTACACTATTGAAATTAAATTGAACCGGTGATGCTGTAGAATCTTTTGGTTGATCAGATGAAAACTTTTTAATAAGATCTTCGAAATTGAATTCTTTTTTAACCTGAATGATTTTGGCAACCGGATGTTCTAAAATAATATTGGTTATTTCATACTGGCTTGAAAACAGCTTCCGGATATTTAACCGCAGACTTAAATCCTCCGTTGAAAAAAAAATGCTGTCACTCTTATATTCATAAACTTTAGTGTTTTTTAAATGGATGAAACCAGTAAACGGGTTAACAATTGCCCAATCCATTTCAATTTGTCTTCCTGTATATTTCTCATCATACTTTTCAACTAAGTATTCACTGATTGGAGAAATAAATAATATTATTAGCAAGGCACCAAGAAAGATAATTCCGAAAGTGATAAGCACAACTTTTTTAAATATTCGCATACCATTATTGTATCACGGCATAACACTATAAAAATTCATTCCATAAATTATAATCATACCTATGGCACATATTTTTAAATTATAATCCGGTTTAAATAAACATCTTATGAAAGTAATGCTCTTGCTTACCGGTTTACTCACTATTAATTGTTTTTTCTACTCTCAAGCGCAACAGGATACTACAACTCATGATAATACAAAAGTTGCAATTGTCAATACTCCGGCTACAGAAGAAATCCCACCTGCTAAGATGTATCATTTAAAACCAATTGTAGATATTCCAATAGTAGCCATTGGTGGAGGTTTTTCAGGATTTGCATTTACCAAGATTTACAATAAGGAACCATCCACCGAACAGCAAATAAGAGCGCTTGATAAAAAGGATATTCCGGGTTTTGATCGTTGGGCAGCAGGAATGTCGAATCATAAAGCTGCTGATTACAGTGATAATTTATTTTATGGATCAATGCCTGCACCGGTATTGCTTATGCTTGATAAAAAAATGAGAAAAGATGCAGGAAAAATCGCTTTTATGTATCTTGAAGCATTTGCCATTACAGGGGTGTTCTATACAGGAACGGTTTATTTTGTTGATCGCTATCGTCCGGAAACTTATGTTGACACCAATAAAATTCCCGTGAAAGATCTTACAAGTGGTAATTATAAAGATGCATTTATGGGCGGACATCCTTCAGTGGTTGCCACAGCAACTTTTTTTACTTCAAAAGTATATGCTGATTATTATCCTCACTCGAAATGGCGTTATGTGTTCTATGGCATTTCCATCGCAGCCACCGGGACAACTGCTTATCTGAGACATGTTGCAGGTAAACATTTTCCTTCTGATCTGATAGTGGGTACTTCAGTGGGTGTGTTGAGTGGTTTGCTTGTTCCCGCATTTCATAAAAACAAGAAAGTAACAGATAACAATCTTGGTTTTGCACCTTACATTAATGGTAAGGCAACAGGACTTACTTTATATTATGCCTTTAAATAAGTGATTTTTTTAACGTTAATCCCTTAAGCATTATTTTTTTGTTTTTGAATCTTTTTATTTAACAAGACGCAGATTCAATGATGGGATAGATTTGTTTAGAGATTAAACAGATCAATAACCTGAGAATATGTAGTGATAAAAATTAATCATTACGCACAATCCTGAAGCAGTCAACAATCTTGTTCAATTCATAATCTGTTCCCATCTTTTAATCTACGTCCACTTTCGATCGCTAATATTTTTTTTGCATTCTGACTTATTCAGCGTAATAATCAGTTCTTAATTACAACCTTCAATGCAGTGCACTTCCAGTTTATCCTTCGGGCTTTTCCGGTGATACATGAGCACTCTTTCAAAACGACCATAAAATTCGATCTCAAAAAATCCTTCTTCGTTCCAGATAAAGTATTCATTTTCTTTCACCGTCTCTTTGTAATCCACATGATCTACTTTGCTTCCAGCCCCGCTCACTAAGTAATGCAAACTGTCATTGTTAAAATATTCTAATGAATGCTCATGACCTGCCACATAATAAATGTCAGGACGATGATGCTCTTTTAAAAGACTATCAAGCCGTGTCGCCATCCTGTTATAAGGTGGATAGTTGGTGTTTGCATCAGCAAACCTTCTGAAGGCCGTTTGAAATGCTGACATTGGTAAAGAGTGATGTCCTTTAGCATGAATAGGATGATGAGCTACTACAATTATTTTTTGTCGCTTCGCAGTTGCATCGGTCAGTTGTTTCTTAAGCGTGCGATAAAATGTATTCAGGAAAACTGTGTCTTTTTTCTTTTCCCCTTCTTCTAATATCAACCGGTAAGTATCAATAAAAATAATGCGTGTTCTGCCTTCGTTAAACTCCCTGAAAACGGGGCCCGGACTTCCGTTGTCAGGTAAGAAGGTATTTTCCCTGTTTTTTAAAGTTGGAGAAGTGCTTAACATACCTTCAATAAATCTTTCTTCTTTCAGCAATGCTTTCTTGCCAAGCCGGAGGTTGGTATAATTCCACCAGTCATGATTACCGGGAATAAAATATGCTGAACCTTTATATCCTCTTAAAATATTAAGCTGCGACATTATACGTGCTACTGTAATTTTACTTCCGTCAAAACCCTTCACATTTACAGGTAATAAACCATATCCTGCCTTACGGTAACAATTATCACCAAGGAAAATAACAGCACTGTTAGGGTTAGCTTGCAATTTTTTCCCCAAGTCCAATAACGTGTTCTCAGTTGTATCGTCTTCTCCTGCATCACCGATCAGATATAATCTGAATGTAGGTAACTCGGG
>JANLUX010000139.1:0-7972 GCA_031363705.1 Bacteroidota bacterium | reverse complement strand
ACCACAATTCTGGATTGAACTTGCAACACTGATTGAAAAAAAATATAATGATTATGATGGCTTTGTCATCCTGCATGGAACTGATACGATGGCTTACTCTGCTTCTGCATTAAGTTTTATGCTGGAGAATCTTGCCAAGCCTGTAATTTTTACCGGATCGCAACTTCCCCTTGGTGCAATAAGAACAGATGCAAAAAGAAATTTAATTACAACCATCGAATTAGCTGCGGGCGATATCTTGATACCTGAAGTTTGCATTTATTTCAGCAGTCAATTGTTCAGAGGCAATCGTGTTGAGAAATTCACTTCCTCGCAATTCGATGCCTTTCAATCACTAAATTATCCTGTGCTTGCTGAAACAGGAGTTGATATAAATTACAATCAGCAACAGATATTACCTCATACAAAAAAGAAATTAAAAGTTTACAAAGAACTGAACCCTCACATAGGTTTGATAAGGATTTTTCCCGGAATCACCGGTGAATGGATGAACAATGTTTTTGCAACAATAAATTTAAAAGCTGTTGTGCTGGAAACTTATGGAAGCGGAAATGCTCCAACAGATAAATGGTTTATTGAATCATTACAACATGCAATAGCAAAAGGAATAATTATTTTAAATGTTTCGCAATGTAGTGGTGGCAGAGTAGAACAGGGAAAATATGAAACGAGTTATCACCTGAAAAAAATGGGTGTGATAAGCGGAGCCGATATAACAACCGAAGCAGCGTTAACAAAGCTGATGTTTTTATTCGGCCAAAACCTAGAAAAGAAAAAGATTGAGAAGATGATGCAGCAATCGCTGAGAGGTGAGTTAACCCATTAATAAGAATTGAATTTATTTTATTAAAGTATTTTTGATCATCTCCTTAACAACTCGCGTATGAAAAACAAAATCGTATCAGTAACATTTATGTTACTCATCTCTTGTGCTTTTACTTTTTCCCAATCAAGGATTAAAGTAATCAAAGCAGGAAAAATGATTGATGTAATTAACTCCACCGTGCTCACCAATCAGATTATTTTAATTGACAGTAATAAGATTGTGGATATTGGATCTTCTGTTCCAATTCCGCCAGGTGCTGAAATAATTGATTTAAGTAACTCGACTGTGCTGCCGGGTTTAATTGATTGCCATACTCACATTACTTCGCAGCCAGGTGATAATTATTACGATGATATATTCAGAAGGACACCGATAGAATATGCAGTGCGTGCACATATTTATGCAAAGAGAACTTTAGAAGCAGGATTTACGATGGTACGTGATGTTGGGTCCGATGCTTTGATTGATATATCATTAAGAGACGCTATTAATGATGGAACAATAACAGGTCCCAGGATGTTAGTATCAACCTTTATCATTGGTGCAACAGGCGGACATGCAGATCTGACTGGATTTAATCCCAACATTGACTGGAAAGGAAATAAAGACTACACAGGGGTTGCTGATGGAGCAGATGAAATTCGAAAGCGTGTTCGCAATAATATTAAATGGGGTGCTGACTGGATAAAATTTGCTGCTACTGCAGGAGTGTTGAGTGAAGAGGAAAGTGTGGGAGCACCACAATATTCCCTTGATGAAATGAAAGTAATTGTAGAAGAAGCACATCGCTGGGGACGAAAAGTAGCAGCGCATGCACATGGAACCGAAGGAATTAAACTTGCCATCCAGGCTGGTGTTACAAGCATCGAACATGGAAGTTTGATTGATGATGAAGGTATAAGAATGATGAAAGAAAAAGGAACCTGGCTTGTAGCTGATATTTATAATGATGATTATATATTGGCTGAATATACTGCCAAAGGTTATCCTGAAAAAATAATTGCAAAGGAAAAATTAATTGGTCGTTTGCAAAGGGAGAATTTTCAGAAAGCAGTAAGAGCAGGAGTAAAGGTTGCTTATGGAACAGATGCTGGAGTGTATACTCATGGATGGAATGGTAAACAATTTTTTTACATGGTTAAATATGGCTTAACTCCGATGCAGGCAATTCAATCTGCAACTATTAATGCAGCCGATTTATTGGATTGGAAAGATAAAACAGGTTCCATCACAAAAGGAAAACTTGCAGACATAATTGCTGTTGATCAAAATCCTTTGGATGAAATCAGAACGCTGGAAAATGTAAAATTTGTGATGAAGGAAGGTGTGATTTATAAAAATGAGTATTTAAAATGAAAGTCTCTTTTGTTTTATGAATTGTAAATTTCTTTCTGCATTTATTTTACTTCTTACTATTTCGATTAACCTTTCCGCTCAGGATAAAAAACTTATTTCAGGCAGGATAACGGATAATAAAACCGGTGAACCAATTCCATTTGCAACTGTAAGCCTGAAGCATCAGCTAATTGGAACCAACAGTAACGAATACGGATTATTTGATTTTTATTTTCCTCAAGAGATAAATAATGATTCTATTGTAATCAGCAGTTTGGGGTATAAAAGCAAGTCATTCAGTACAACTTCAGCAACCACTCCGTTAGATGTAAAACTTGAATCATATTCAGTTGCTTTACCTGAGGTTGTTATCAGGGCATTAACTCCAACTGATTATATAAGAATGGCGATGCGGAAAGTAAAAGAAAATTATCCACAAAAGCCATTTCAGTCGCAGGCATATTATCGTGAGCAGGTAAATGAAAACAATATTTTAATCAATCAGACAGAAGGGGTTTTTAAAACCTATTATCCACATTACCAGGATACTATTAAAAACCAACATCAGTTATTACTATACAAAAAAGCGGATGCTAAACAAATTGCTTTTATGCGTGAAGAAGCTGAAAAGAGAAAGGAAAAGAAAATAAAAAAAGCCAAACGACAGGGAAAGGATACTGCTGAAATAGAAAATTCTGATGCAGTTAAAATTGGATTTGGAGGTCCTGAAAGTATTTTAAGCATGGATTTTTTGCGAGAGCATGAACCGTTTCTTGATACACTTCAGTTTAAGAAATTCAATTACTCTTTTGCAGGTTCATCCGCTTATGAAGGAAAAGAATTGATTGTGATTGCTTTTGAAGCGCGTAAAACAATTGATCATCTTAAGCCTGTGGGTAAAATATATCTTGATCTGCAATCAATGGCTATCACAAACATTGAGTATAATGCAGAATTTGAAATGCCGCTATTATACCGACCGCTACTTTTTCTTTATGGATTAAGTATTGAAGATGCAACCTTTGAAAAAAAATTACAGTATCATGAACTCAATGGAAAATGGTATCCCAAAAATTTTCAATGGACAGGCAAAGGAGGTATTACAAAAAAACATTGGTTCAGCACCAATGAACATTCTGATTTTGATATTGAACAATTGTTTTTCATTAATAAGATTCAAACTGAAAATTTATCACCTATTCCGGAAAGCAAAAAATTTAAACCATCCAAAAAATTAGAGGAACAGGTACATAATGATGCAGGAGTAAACTGGAATGAGTTGAACCAGGTGCAGACTAATAAAAAATAATGTTTATAGGGGTTCAAGGTTTTTTTTCAACTTATTATTTTCAAGCCAGCTAATCACAATTATTGCATACATAAAAGCTCCCATTGCAATGATCACCAGATGACGAAACCAATTCCACATAAGTCCTAAATATGTTCTTAACAATATTAATCCTATAGCAAGCAATAAAATCATTAACCAATAACGTGCTGATCTTTTACTCCACTCTTTAAAATTATTTTTAGAAAATAGTTTTTTACCGTCCATCACAAAAAAAATAACCGTTGCAAGTCCTGCAATACTGCTTATGTACCATGCAACATAACAACGCCTGATTGCAAAGCCTCCAAGGTTAATTTCCTGCAACAGATAATTACTTCGCTGCACAAAATATCCTTGTGAATGAGTAAGAGCATCCCATAATAAATGCGTGACAATTCCAATTAAAGCAGATAAAATAAACACCAACCAGTTTTTTCTTAGATAAGCTGCATAATCAAAAGGTGGTAGTACATATTTATTTTTTAAAAAAGGGAAATGGTATAAAAACGGACGTTTAATGACAATATGAAACAGGAAGGCAAGCAGTATGGTTAAAGGCAAATCGAATAAAAAAATACCACGGATGCTGTGGCTGATGTATGCACTGGGACTCATCCAGATGAAATATTCAAAATCTGGAGCCAAGCTTCCAATAACCAATGCTGTAAGTGAAATGTATTTTTTATTGATCCATTTGAATGGAAAAACAATGGATGGATGAGCTAATGTAAAAGGCATTTCTCAAAGAGAGATAATAGTAAACTCTGTTCTTCTGTTTTGGGATTTTCCTTCAGATGTATCATTGGATGCTACCGGTTTGGAATCACCATAACCTTTAAAACTCAAACGGCTTGCAGCAATACCATTCGTGATCAGGTAATCATATACGGCCTTAGCACGGTTTTGCGAAAGTACCTGATTTAGTTTTTTATCTCCTGTATTATCGGTGTGCCCGCTGATTTCAATTTTAGATGTTAGATTACTTTTTAAAAATGATATTAGCTTATTCAGCTCAGCAAATGACTCAGACTTAAGATCGAATTTGTTTACATCAAAAAAAATATTCCTTAGCACTACCCGCTCACCTGCTTTAGGTTTTTGGAGTTTTATATTCAACACAAAGGCATGTTGTTCATCAGTTGCATTTTTACATTCAAAATAATCCGAATAGAAGAGATAACCTTCTTTGTTCACATTGAGCATGTAATTTTTGCCGGAAGGTAATGAAGCAAGAAACTCACCGCGTTTTTTATCAGTGGTGTTACTCACAATTGTTTTTCCCGTTTCCACATCTATGATTTCAAAGTTTGCTGCAAGGTTTTCATTAGTTGATGCGTCAGTAACGTGAGCTTTTACATAACTAACTGTGTAAGGACGTGCAGCTTCATATAAATCAAAACTGTATAAATCCAGACTCCCAAAACCCCCCGAACGGTCAGAAGAGAAAAAGGCTTTCTTTCCATCAGGACTTACAATTAAACTGTTCTCATCGTTTGAAGTATTGATAGGATAACCAAGATTTACAGGTTCGCCCCATTCTCCACCGGTATCTCTTCGCGAAACATAAATATCCATTCCGCCCATTCCTGTATGACCATCACTGCTGAAATATAAAGTCTGGTTGTCAGGATGGATAAAAACAGATTCTTCTCTGCCTGCAGTATTTATTTTATTGCTCAAAGTTTTGGGCTCACTCCATGTTCTGTCAGTTTGGAAAACAGAATAATAAATATCCTGTTGAATTTTTCTGCTCCTGTCATATGTTCCCCGAATGAAATACAAAGTTTTACCATCTGACGAAAAGGATGGCTGGCTCTCCCATGCACCTGTATTAATTGGTGTACCCAGGTTTATCGCTTTTGTCCAGTTTATTTCTGAGGTACGCTGGGCAAGATAAATATCGCAGCTTCCTTTTCCGTCCTCGCGACTGCAGGCAGTAAAAAATAAAATTCTTCCATCACCAGAAATACTTGGTCCTCCTTCATTATCCAATGTATTAAGAGGTTCACCCAGATTTTTTGCCTGTTGCCAATGTTCTTTATCAAATTTACTACTGTAAAAATCTTCCTGGTGTCCCCACGGTGTTCTTGTATCAGGCACATCACGTGTAAAAACAAGTTCTTTCTGATCTATTGTAAGTGAAGCATAATACTCAGGCGAAGCAGTGTTGACTCCACTACCAAGATTTATAGGATTAAAAGGAACAGGATGTTTGATTGCTTCAATAGCGAACTTGCAGTTTTCAATTCCTGCTTCTGCACGTTTTTGTAAATCAATATCGGTAGTCTTAATAGTTAGATATTTTTCATAATGCGCTTTCGCGGCTTCATACTTTTCAGCTTTTATCTCCAGTGCAGCAACACGTAAATAGTTGTTTGGAAAAAAACTTTCATTCACTGCAAATGATTTATTGTATTGATCAATTGCTTTTTCATTTTGCTGCATATCCTCATAAACACTTGCTAAAAGAATATAAGCTTCAACAAATTTTTCATCTTTAGTGATCGCCTGTTGTAGCTCTTTAACCGCTTTCTCGTAATCCTTTGCATCATAAGCATGTAATCCGTTTTGATAATTGCGGATTGCAGCTTTTGATTCAGTTGTATAACGAGATAACTGGGCGTTGGAATTAATAATACTTAATACAAAGGTTATTGTGAAAAGATATTTGATAATAAGCTTAATAGAAGGCTTACCGTCATTGCGAGGAACGAAGCAATCTGTTTCATAGCGACAGATTGCTTCGTTCCTCGCAATGACGTAATTCAAACCAACTTTCATGGAATATTTAAAAATTTATGTGTCTGCAAACTGATTTGCCATTGCGGGTTTGCCTTTACATAATCAACAATTAAGGGAGTAACAACATTAAACTTACTGTATTCAGGTTGTAATAATAATTTGCAATCAGCATTAACCATTGCGGCATGTTTTTCTGCCCAGGCAAAATCACTGTGATGATAAATAACAACTTTTAGTTCATGAGCTTGCATTAGTACATCCGGCAAAGGAGCTTTAAATTTTTTTGGTGATACACAAATCCAATCCCACTTACCGGTTAAGTGATATGCTCCTGATGTTTCAATACAGGTTGTAAAACCATTTTGTTGCAAAACATCTGTGAGATTTTGAAGATTGTGCATCGTTGGTTCTCCACCGGTAATTACCACCATTCTGCATTCCTGTTCCATAGCGCCTTGTAATATTTCTTCAACGCTTACAACAGTATGTTTATTTGCATCCCATGATTCTTTCACATCACACCAGACACAGCCAACGTCACAACCAGCCAGCCGGATAAAGTATGCAGCTTTACCGGTATTGCAGCCTTCACCCTGGATGGTGTAAAAACTTTCCATCAGCGGAAGAGATTCTCCCTTGCGGATTAATTCTTCAACTGAAACGAACGCTGCCTGCATCATGATAAATAGATTTTTTTGCTGCCAATAATGTATTTTGTAAGAGCCCGATTATCGTCATTGGTCCAACTCCACCGGGAACGGGAGTGATATAACTGCATTTTGGAGCAACTTCTTCAAATGCCACATCTCCTAAAAGCTTGTAGCCATTTTTTGTTTTGGAGGATTCAACACGCGTTATACCTACATCAATAACAACTGCACCATTTTTAACCATATCTGCTTTTACAAAGCCTGGTTTTCCTATTGCTGCAATAATGATATCTGCCTGTAACAAAATCTCTTTAATGTTTTTTGTATGACTATGAACTGTGGTAACGGTGCAATTACCGGGATAATTATTTCGTGAGAGTAAAATACTCATCGGTGTTCCCACAATATTACTTCTGCCCAGCACCACTGCATGTTTGCCTGCTGTTTCAATTTTATATCTTTCAAGCAACTGCATAATTCCCTTTGGCGTTGCAGGAATATAAGATGGCTGTTGCTGTGTCATTCTGCCAATATTGACAGGATGAAAACCATCCACATCCTTAGCTGGTGAAATTGCTTCTGTTATTTTCTGAATATTTATTTGTGATGGCAATGGTAGTTGCACAATGAAACCATCTATGTCATCATTCTCATTTAACTCATTTATTTTATCAATCAAAAAACTTTCAGTTATCGAATCATCAAAACGAAACAACGTTGAATCGAATCCTACCTCTTTACAGGTTTTGATTTTATTATTAACGTAAGTCTCACTTGCTCCATCATTGCCGGCAAGCACAGCTGCGAGGTGAGGAATTTTATTTCCTGCAATTCGCATACTTTCCACCTCAAGCTTTAATTCAAGCTTGATTGTTTCAGCAGTTGCTTTTCCGTCAATGAGTTTCATAAGTTATGAGTAATGAGTTATGAATTTTGAGTTATGAATTTTGAGTTAATGATTTAACTCATAATTCAAAATTCATAATCCAAAATTACCTCTTCATATTCTGCATTGCACGCATCATATTGGCTTTGCCTGAGGGCGTAGTCATGCTATGCATCATCCTGCGCATATCATCAAACTGTTTC
>JANLUX010000115.1:0-6575 GCA_031363705.1 Bacteroidota bacterium | reverse complement strand
TTCCAAAATATGTGAGAGAACATTTTATACGACCTTATACATTAAAGGCATTGCCTGTTTTGTTGGTTTGGTTGAGAGTGCAATGGCAGCTTTGGAGAGGTTAAAATTCAGGGTATATAGTTGATGAATTATATTTAATGGGAGATGATTGCGGGATAACTATTGTTTTATTACGTATGAAAGTCACTCCTTAATGCAATGCCTTATTCGTAAATATCTTTTCTATGTCCGAGGTCAATTACATCTATCAAAAGTTCTTTATCAAAAATATCATAGATGATGCGGTAATCACCGACACGAATACGGTAACCATCGCGATTTCTTAACTTTTTGTAACCTTGTGGGCGCGGATTATCAGCTAAGGAATAGATAGCTGATTTAATGTTGGAATAAAAAGGCTCGTTAATTTTCTGAAGCGCTTTAATGGCTCTCTTCTTTAAGGTAATCTTAAAAGCCATTAATTATTTTTTCTTTTTCCGTTTAGCTTCTATAATCTTAAAAGCTTCATCAATAGGGACTGAAGGTTCGTTGTCGGCTTTAGCCCGGTCATACAATTTAACATCTTCTAAATCCTCCAATTCTTCAATAAGGGTTTTAAATTCTTTCATCGGAAGTATAACAAGTTTTTTGCCTGCAGTATCAGTTATATATTGTGGATGAATGTTAAGCATATTTTTTCAATTGTATTTACAAATATAATCGTATTCATTATAATGGCTCTATACGATGCCTTGTGATAAACAATTAAGTGCCCAACAAATTTTGTTCTGTTTTTTTTCTCGCTTTCCGATAACGGTAAACACCATGTGTCACTACAGATAAAATAATAATAACACTGCCAACATAAAATCCGCTGTTCAGCATTTTGTCTTCGTGAAAAAGAATAATAGCTAAGATAATGCTGTAAAGTGGTTCAAGGTTTACAGATAAGCTCATGGTAAATGCATCTAATTTCTTTAATGCATACAGTGATAAAGTAAAAGGCAGAGTGGTGCATATGATGCTAAGTATTAAAAGATAAATCAGGTTGCTCTGGTCAGGTAACTGAAATTGATAACCTGTTAATTTCAAGTACAACGGAAGTAAAAGAGTAAGAAAAATAAAACCCGAGCTTAATTCATAGAACGTAATTATTCCACCATCATGTTTTTCTAAAAGTTGTTTATTCAATACACTAAACAATGCTCCGAGAAAAGCACTGCATAATGAAAGTAAAATTCCTTCGAGATAAAATTCCTGGAATGTGAAAATAATATACACACCGAGCATCACAGCAAAGCTTAACAACACTTCTTCTTTGCGTGGAAGTTTCCGGTGCCATGCAGAATCAATCAGCGCAGTGAATAATGCAATAGATGAAAAGCAACTGATTGCAATAGAAACATTAGATGCTTTTATTGCACCATAAAAAGTAATCCAGTGCAAGGTGACAACAATACCAATTCCACAAATTCTCAACGTTTCTTTAAGAGATAAAATTTTAAATTTTTTTATTGCAAGCAAAAAAATCAAAGTGCTGAGTCCGCTGAAAAACATACGGTACCACACAAGCAATCCTGAATCAAGGGTAATTAGTTTACCAAGAATAGCAGTGAATCCCCATAACAAAATGCAAAAATGCATTTGAAGATATGCCTTACGGATTTCTCTTTGCATACCTGTATTAATTTAAAATATTAAGAGGTTTTCATAAAGCTCTTTTACGGGTAATCCCATCACGTTGTTATAAGAGCCAGAAATATATTCAATACCGATCATTCCAATCCATTCTTGAATTCCATAAGCACCGGCTTTATCCAGCGGACTATATTTTTCAAGATAGTAGTTTATTTCATCATCGTTTAATTTTTTAAAAGCGACATCTGTTTTACAAAAAAAAGAAATTGATTTTTTGTTCGACATTAAACACACACCTGTAAATACCTGATGTTTTCTGCCGCTTAACAATTTCAAAATTCTTGCTGCATCTTTTAAGTCATCCGGTTTGTTGATTATTAAATCATCCACACACACAATTGAATCAGCTGTTATCAGCAGGACATTGTTGTCAGTGAGATATTCTTTAAGCGCTGACGCTTTTTTCCGTGCAATGAACATGGCAACTTCTTCACGCCTGAATGATTCAGGGAATGATTCATCAGCATCTGATGGTTTAACTTCAAATGGTATATCGAGTTCCTTTAATAGTTGTTGTCTCCGTGGAGAATGCGAACCAAGGATCAATCTTTTACCATCCAGCTTTTTTTGTAATGCATTCATTGAAGTAAATATTTTTTAAAAATGATCTAACGAAAAGCGAGATAAAAAACAAGCATTGAAAATATGCCATTAATCATTGTGACTTTTGCAAGAAGAGAAGTTTTATAGAAATCATTTTTTGATTTTGCTCTTGCAATTAAATTCAGCAGCCAGACCAATGGTATTTGTATCAAAAGCAATACATATAAAAAAGGGATTAAAGATTTCCATTGTTCACTGATGATCTGGATATAAATAATAAGTAGTAGTACAATTGACACAATAATTATTGCTGTTACTTTTCCTGCAAATGTTCCCATCACCACAGGCAATGTTTTAAAATCTGCAACAGCATCTCCATCCATATCTTCTAAATCTTTTATCACTTCTCGTGCAAAACTTACCAGAAAAGAAAATACAACATATCCTGCAGTTATACTTATAACTGTAGTGTCAGATAATGCAAGCGGTTCAGTGAGTACTACAAGTGCAATGCTCAATGCAGTAAGCAACGAGATAATAATATTACCAAGCAAAATTATTCCTTTATAAGTTGTAGAATAGAAATAGAGTAAGCCTGATGAGATGAGATTGATGTATCCAATATATTCAATCGGGCGATAAAACTGAAGATAAAATCCTGTTGCAATTCCAATTCCAGTAAAGAGATAGTAGAATTTATAAGCATTGTTAACAGAAATTTTTTCTCCCACCATAACTTTATCTGGCTTGTTGATTCGATCAGCTTCTCTGTCCTCAATATCATTAACAATATAACCCCCTGCAGCAATAAATAAAGTTGATACAACAAGCAATGCAAAATCAACATGGGTTAACAGAATAAATTTTCCTGAAAAGTTAAGTATGGGGATTACCAGCGTATAACGAAAAAGACATTGAGCAACGGCAATCATTAACAGGTTAGGTAAACGAATGAGTTTAAAAAAATTCATCAGCATTCAACAATTCAACAATTCAACAAGTTAACAATTCAACAATGGAACAATTCAACAATGAAACTCACTCCCATTTCCCCTGCAAACGCATCACTTTTTCTATCACATCACGCACACATCCTTTTCCTCCTTGTTTTTCTGAGGTATAGATGCAATATTGTTTTATTTGCGGCATTGCATCAGCGGGGCACGTTGGAACACCTGCAATCTTCAGCGCTGGCATATCAGGCACATCATCACCCATGTATAACACTTGTGAGTGAGAAAGATTGTATTGCTTCAAAAGATTTTCAAGACATTGTGCTTTATCATCCACCTTCATGTGAACTTCCATTACACCAAGCCTGTTCAGTCTCATTCTTACTCCGTCAGATGAGCTTCCGCTGATGATAAAAATATGATAACCTTTTTTAACAGCTAATTGAAGTGCATAACCATCACGGATGTTCATGGCTCTCAACTGGTGACCTTCTTCCGTAATTAAAAGCGATCCATCTGTGAGCACTCCATCCACATCGAACACCATACATCTGATGTTTTGAAGGCGTTTATTAAAATTAATTTCCATCAATGCAAGATTAGATAAAATCAGTAATAAAGAAAATCATCAAACAGTTTTTGACGATAGGCAATGCCGTTAAGTATTTCATCACGCACAGGATTTTTCAGAAATTTTTCCTGTTGAATTTCTTTTTTTTCGCTGAAATACCTGTAATACCCTTCTGTCCACATCCAGCCAAAATGTTCATCATAATTTATGTATGCAAAGTTTTTACGATCAGGATTTAACAAATCATTACTCCATCTGAATTTTTCTGAAGCAATGTTTAACTGACTTAAGAGGGTTGCCGGAATATCATTTTGATTACCCGCAGCAGTTTCCTGTTTCCCTTTATATTCCTGCTTTAATACCTCTCCATAAAATAAAAGTGGAATGTGATGTGTACGCGGATTATAATACGGGCGGTTCAACGGTAAGATATGACCGTGGTCTGCAACTAAAATAAAAAGTGTGTTAGCATACCAGAGTTGTTGTTTTGCATAAGCGAAATATTTTTTTAAGCTCTCATCTGTGTAATAAACTGCATTAATAAAAAGTGCAGAGTCATTGCCCCCTGAAAATTTTGGCTTTGTGGGGATTTCAAAAGGTTCATGAGAAGTTAAAGTAAGCAGCACAGAAAAAAATGGCTGATGTTGTTGATTTAAATCCTCCGCTTGTTTCATCAATACATATTCATCATGAGCGCCCCACTTGCTGTTTTGATCTTTGTCAGGAAAAACTTCTTTTCCAATAATATTGTTGAAGCCTGCATCAAGCAAAAAATTATGCATGTTGTTAAATGCAAGATCACCACCATAATAATACGAACTTGAATAACCATACTGCGTTAACACTTTTGTAATAAATGGCAACTTCTTAATTTTATCTGAATAGCGCATAATAGAGCGATCAGGTTGTGCCGGAAATCCGCAGATCACCGATGGCAATGCCTGGTCAGTTCTCCGGCCTGTTGCATAGATATTGGTAAACAACAAACCTGAATCAGCAAGCGAAGAAAAGAATGGGGTTATATTTTTTAATCCATCTAAGGGTTCAATAACATCTGCGGCCCAGCTTTCGAGTAATAACACCACAATGTTTGGTTTGATGCTGTCTTTAATAACTTTTTTTGTTGAATGGGTATGATTGTATAAACGCTCCACTCTTTCAAATGCTTCTTCCTTTTTTAATTCTACGTAAGGATTGTTATTTTCAAATCCGGATTTTAAAACTGAATTACTCAAATACCAGATATTATTTGTTGCAATATCATTCTTTATCTGGTCTTGCGAAAATGCTGCATCACTCTCATTAACCGGTATCTCCTGTAACCCGCCACGAATTCCGATGATTAAAAATGTAAACAGAGAAAGTATAAATACAGATTTTACAATTTGTGATTTGATCCGGAACTGTTCATTCCAATTAATTATTTTTCTGAAAAGAAATATAAATACAACGCAAACGATTATCAATATCAGCAACACAAAAAACAATTGCCGGTTAGTGAGTGATGCAATCATTTCAACAGGTTCCAGTGCATAGGAGAGCGCTTTAGCGTTTAGTAATGTACTCCATGATTTGTAAAGCAAAATACTGGAAATGGTTAGTATTAGAATAACCGGAATGAGCAGATAATGAAAGAGGTAAAATATCTTGCGAAGTGAATCATTGTAAAAAAACAACTGCAGGCAAAGTACCATGCAGGGAATGGCTGTTAAATAAGAAGCTGTGGATAAATCCAGTTGCCAGCCGGCAAAAAGAACAGGAATAAAACCCGAAGGCAAATGAAAATTATATTGGTAAAAAAGAAATGCTGCTCTTCCTAAAATAAAAATCACGAACCAGAAAAGATAAAGACAAAAAATTGTTTGGAGCAGTTTTCTCATTCAAACTTTTCAAACAATCCTGTGCTGATTTGTTCAAGGTTTTTAGTACATAAACCTTTAAAGTCACATGTGTAAGGTTGATTGCAATGATTTCCCATTTCAATCTGCGGAATTTTTTTATTTGCTAAAACAAAACGCAGCTGTTGAATGTGCGCATTGATTGTATCGGTATGAGTTTTACATTCTTCTATTACTGAAGTAGTTTGAAAAATATTTTCAGCCATCTGATCATCTGTAATTTCCGAATGATGCTTGTTTAAATAAATAATGGAAAAATCTTTTAACGGTAAACCAGTTCCATTCAAAACATAATATTGCAAAGCAGCATCGTTCCTGTAAGTCTCACTAATAGCAGTAGAACTTTTTACTTCAAACGCTTTCCATTCATCACCATCAAGAACTAAAATATCCAATGCGACCAATACATCATTAAAAATAAATGCCGCTTCATAAATCACTTTTGTTTTTTGCGCTATCAGTTTTTTAGTGAATTCCACACTCTCATTAAACCGGCTTACATGATAAGGACTTGCATCAACACCACCCGGAAATAATTGCCATGCTAACTTTCCAATATTGTGACCTTGTTCAAATCGTACTTTGCGTTCAACCGGAAGCGGATCACGTAAGCGATAAAAATTTTTATATAAGTACAATGATTTGATGCACTGCAAGCTTCTTATATAACTGCTTTTTGAAAGTAAATGTGCCAAGAGAAAATTTTAAGTTTTGAGTTATGAGTAAGAATTTAAAAAGTCTGATTTTTCAAATTCTCAATTCATAACTACTATTCTGATTCCAGTTCTTTATTAATCATCATCACAATTCCTTCCGCTCCATTCACAAAACGTTCAAAAGCATCGGGTACTGATTCAAGTGATTTTCTTTCCCTTGCTTTTTCATTGATTTCAAAAATAAGTGCGGTCAGATGTTCGTCACCAAAAAGCTTAA
>JANLUX010000332.1:0-2579 GCA_031363705.1 Bacteroidota bacterium | reverse complement strand
GTAAAGATTAAGTAAAGTATAGAAGAGCATTTGCTTAATTATAAAATTTGTGGATTACTTTTGCATGAGTAACAGACACTTTGAATTCTTTTAAAAAACATATTGCAGTTTTATTATTATTCGTATGCACATTTTTTGTTGTGCCCAAAGAATTGCTGCATGAATTAACCTGTCATGAGGATACTGTTGATACCCATTGCACACCAACTGATGGATTAGCCATCAGCACCATTCATCATCACTGTGATATTCTCCAGGTTTTTGTTCAACCTTATAATGCTTCAGATGCATCAATAAATTTTTCTAATGCTGTTAAAATAATTACGCATTATAATTTTAATGATCTTTCATTTACCGCTGTAGTATCGCAGTGTTTTGTTATAAGAGGACCACCGTCAGTTTCTTAATTCATCTATTTTATTTTTTTCGTTGCAGACATTGGAATTACAATGGCTCATTCTTATTCATCTAAAAATTGAATTATGAAATTTTATTTATCATTAATATTATTAGTAATAACGATTGCTCTTCAGTCAAAAGGAGCAGATAGAAAAACATTGTCAGGAAAAATTACTGATAAAAAAACAGGGACTGCATTAACCGGAGTCACCGTTTATATTTCAGATTTAAAAACAGGATCCGTTTCTGATCTCAATGGATATTACAAAATTGAAAATCTTCCGGCATCCAGAGTTCAGGTGCAGGTGAGTTATGTGAGTTATAAATTAATTGTTGAAACAATAGATCTTTCTCTGATCAGCATCAAGGATTTTGAACTCGAAGAATCAGTGGCTGAACTTCATGAAGTTGTAATAACAGGACTATCATTGGCAGCTGAGAAAAACCGGACACCTGCACCTATATCTACTATTTCTCCAAAACAGTTGCAACAGGTTGCTTCCACCAATATCATTGATGCTATTGCAACTCATCCTGGTATATCACAAATAACAACCGGCTCCGGAATTTCAAAACCTGTTATTCGCGGACTTGGGTATAATAGGGTGGTGGTTGTAAATGATGGAATCAGACAGGAAGGACAACAATGGGGTGATGAGCATGGAATTGAAGTGGACGAATTCTCAGTTAACAAAGTGGAAATATTAAAAGGACCTGCAAGCTTATCATTTGGCTCTGATGCAATGGCGGGTGTAATCAACATGATTTCTGCACCAACATTACCGGAAGGAAAAATTACAGGAAATATTGTAAGCAATTATCAAACTAATAATGGTCTGATAGGTTATTCTTCAAATCTTTCAGGCAATAAGAAAGGATTTATCTGGGATGTGCGTTACAGCAATAAAATGGCACATGCTTACCAAAACAAATATGATGGTTACGTTTTTAACTCGGGCTATAAAGAAAATAATACCGGTGGTATTATAGGATTTAACAAAGCATGGGGATACTCGCATTTACATTTCAGCATTTATAATATGACACCTGGCATTGCAGAAGGTGAACGTGACAGTGCCACAGGTAAATTTGTAAAACCGGTTGCAATAAATGATTCAATAGCAAATGTGGAAATTGTAAGTGATAAAAATTTAAAGTCTTACACCATTTTCAATCCATACCAGAAAATACATCATTATAAAGCCATCCTTAATAACAGTTTTATATTTGGCAATGGAAGTTTGAAAACCATTTTAGGCTGGCAACAAAACCAAAGGCAGGAATATGCAGATGTACTAAATAAAAACAATTATGGTCTTTATTTTTTGTTAAACACATTTAACTATGATGTACGGTATATACTCCCTGAAAAAAATAATTTTAATATTTCATTTGGTACAAATGGAATGTATCAGCAATCGCAGAATAAGGGAATTGAGTTTTTAGTTCCTGAATATAACCAGTTTGATGTGGGTGTGTTTGGCATTGTAAAAAAATCCTTCAAAAAATTAGACCTTAGCGGGGGACTTCGATATGATTCGCGTACAGCGCATGGTAAAGATTTATTTTTGAATGCAGATAATCACAAAGTGGAAAACAATGAACCCGGTTCGATTCAAAAGTTTGCAGCATTCAGTTCAGTTTTCACCGGATTGTCGGGCAGCATGGGTGCAACTTATCAATTCTCAGAGATGGTTTACAGCAAAGTGAATGTCTCGCGTGGTTTCCGCGCACCTAATATTGCCGAAGTGGGTGCTAATGGTGTGCACGAGGGAACCATACGCTATGAAATTGGAGATCCGAAATTAAAGTCGGAAAATAGTTTGCAGTTTGATTATGCACTTGGCTTAAACTCAGGACACGTTACTGCGGAAGTAGCTTTATTCAGCAACAGCATCAATAATTTTATTTTTCCGCACAAGCTGAATAGTGAGTTTGGAGGAGATTCGCTGACAGATGGAGTTCAGACTTTTAAATATTTTGCCGGGGATGCTCAATTAACAGGTGGAGAAATTATAATTGATATTCATCCGCATCCATTTGACTGGCTGCATTTTGAAAATTCATTTGCTTATGTGCATTCCACTTTAAAAAATCAACCGGACTCAACAAAATATTTACCTTTTACTCCAGCTCCTAAATATTCAGGTGAGTTAAAAGCAACTTCCAGAAAACTTTCA
>JANLUX010000399.1:0-27618 GCA_031363705.1 Bacteroidota bacterium | reverse complement strand
GAAAACTTTCAAAGCACTTAACAAATGCATATATTGAAATAGGAATTGATTATTATTTTAAACAGGATAATTTCTTTTCAGCTTACCGAACAGAAACTGAAACTCCTGCTTATACGCTTCTCAATGCAGGTGCAGGAGTTGATGTGACGAATAAAAACCGCACACTGTTCTCGCTTTATATCACAGCCTCTAATATCGCTGATGTAGTTTATCAAAGTCATTTAAGCAGGTTAAAATATTCAGATATCAATTATACTACCGGAAGAACAGGTGTGTTTAATATGGGAAGAAACATCAGCTTTAAATTGATGGTGCCGATTGATTTCAGCAGGCGGAAAACAAGCAATCAATAAATATTTTCAAATAAAAAAAACGTGTGATAAAATTTTCGTTTACTTTTCATCCTGATTTATGATATACACAAGCTGTTTACTCCACATTTATCACTGCCCCGATAATGGTTGTTAAAAAGACATTAACTTTTTTTAAAAATATTACGGAGTCGTTTTTTAACTCACGCACTACTCCGCGATGGATCATCTTCTTTATTGATGTATCGCTTTGCGTTTTATCATTGGTATTTGCGTATGTATTAAGATTTAATTTTTCAGTTCCGAAGGTGGAAATCGTAACATTCATCTATGTATTTCCATTTGTAATTGTACTTCGCATTTTATCATTTTTATATTTCGAAACCTATTCAGGTATTATTCGCTACACCAGTACACGTGATGCATTCAGAATATTAAAGATGCTTGGTGCCGGTTCTGTTTTTATGGCTGTTGCCAATGTGGTTTCCTATTTATTTACTGAAAAGTATGTGGTTCCATTTTCTATTATCATTATTGATTTTTTAATTGGTAATTTTTTAATGATTGTAGGAAGGCTTGCAGTAAAAGTTGCTTATGCAGAAATTTCAAATCCATCACGTGAAAAAGATTTTGTAATTATTTACGGTGCCGGTGAAGCAGGTATTATTACCAAACGCACCCTTGATCGTGATGCAGGAACTAAATACCGTGTGTTGGCTTTTATTGATGATGATCCAAAACTTATCGGAAAGCAAATTGAAGGGATAGAAATTTTTAACACCCGTGATCAATTGGATCATTTGCTCAATATGAATGAGGTGAGACAGATGATCATCGCCATTCAGAATATTAACCATGCAAACCGTGCCGAAGTGATAGAGAAATCGCTTCAACATAATATTAACGTGCTGAATGTTCCGCCTGTAAAAAGCTGGATCAATGGTGCACTAAGCTTCAAGCAAATTAAAAAAATTAAAATTGAAGATCTGCTTGAACGCGATACGATAAAGCTTGATCTTAATCGCATCCAACACATGCTTGATGGTCAAACAATTTTAATAACAGGTGCTGCAGGTTCTATCGGCAGTGAAATTGTGAGACAATTATTGAATTTTAATCCAGGCACATTGGTGCTGGTGGATATTGCTGAAAGCCCTCTTTATGAGTTAGAACTCGAACTTGATCAATTATCAGTGCACACAAAATTTGCAATTGTAATTGCTGATATAAGAGACAAGGAGCGAATGAGAAATATTTTTAATCAGTTCCATCCTGATATTATTTATCATGCAGCTGCTTATAAACATGTGCCTATGATGGAACTCAATCCAAGGGAAGCAATAAGGACAAATGTTTTTGGTTCCAAACTGATGGCTGATCTAGCTTCAGAATTCAAGGTGAAAAAATTTGTAATGGTGAGTACTGATAAAGCAGTAAATCCTTCCAGTATCATGGGTGCCAGTAAACGGATTGCGGAGATTTACGCACAGGCTTTAAATAAAATATCAGATACAAAATTTCTTACCACAAGGTTTGGAAATGTGCTGGGTTCAAATGGATCAGTGATTCATATTTTTAAAAAACAAATTGAAGAAGGAAAAGTTATTACTGTTACTCATCCTGATATCACCCGTTATTTTATGACCATACCTGAAGCTTGTCAGCTTGTGATTGAAGCTGGTGCAATCGGCAATGGTGGTGAAATTTTTATGTTCGATATGGGAGTACCTGTCAGGATCGTTGATCTCGCAAAAAAAATGATTCAGCTTTCAGGATTGGAGTTGGATAAAGACATTACCATTAAATATTCAGGTTTACGTCCGGGTGAAAAGCTCTTTGAAGAATTGTTAAACAACAAAGAAAATACCTTGCCTACTCATCATGAAAAAATTTTGATTGCCACTGTTCGCGAATATAATTTCCAGCAAATAGCAGAGGAAATAGATGAATTGTCAGCAATCATTAACACAACAAATTATTTTGAGCTGGTAAAAAAAATGAAACAGATTGTTCCTGAATTTATCAGTAATAATTCTGAATTTGTTAGTCTTGACTCCTGATTTTCTAAAGTGTATTTAGTATTCTTTCACCACTTTACCTTTACCTATAACGCTGTTTTCATTTTTCACTTCATAAAAATAAATTCCTTTAGCAAGATCAGAAGTGTTTAGCGAAACAGTATTTATAAAATTTTGCTCGCGCAATTTCCGTGAAGCGATATCATACAGCTTCAAAACTGTTTTGTCATTTCTCCCGGTTTTAATTGTTAGCACATCAGCAAATGGATTTGGAAATGCAATTAATTCATTGTTATTATTTAATTCATGAATGCCAACTGTTGAATAACATGTGAGAGAATCGGTAGAGACACATACATCATCCACATAATAATAACTCACATACGTTCCTGCCGGGCAGCCGCTTCCATTTGTAAAAAAATTTCCAATCATTAAATAAGTGTAACCAGAGTCGGCAATAAAACTTCCTGTAATCTGATACCAGTTTGCTGTGTCGCTTATAATTGAATCAGTGTAAACAAAAGCATTATTATTTAACGGAGGTGGACTGGATGAATTATAAGGAACAGTTGAAAAACATACACCCATTTTGTTGGTAGCACAATGCGCACTGGCAAAAGATATTTTAAAAGAAGCAAAATATTTTTGACCTGTAACCAAAGGTTGTGAAAGTGTTGCGCCTAAATATTCAGGTGATGGAGCAGGCCCTCCGGAGGCGTTAATAAATCCGCAGTAAGCATTTCCCGTTGCTGCCATCTGATAACCAAAATCATTTTTAGGCACACTCACCATTGTATCAGGTGAACAGGAATTGAAGTAATCAGGATTGCCTCCGAAACTTGTCCAGCCCTGGCTTTGATTGATCTCACCATGATTAACCGGGCAGTTGATAAAGCTTTCAAAGCTTGGATTGGGAACAAAGTTCTGAGCGTTCAATTTCAGCAGTGAAAGCATCAATAATGAAGTAGAAATTGTTTTCATTTTATAATTCATTTATAGTAAAGTCATGTTCTGTCAATTACCTGTATGACTCAATTTTTATTAAAAACGTTGCATGTATTCTTTATAATTTACTTGAAACATATCATGACAATAAAACTTTTTAAAAAACGGGTACCCGAAACAAAGCCAACAATTACATGATTGTATCCTTATAAAAACATGATCAAAATCATACTTCCACCTGATAAATGACATTTTGTGGTTCTCAGCCCCACCCTACTTTTGAAAACAAAAAAAATGAAATCAAATATTGGTTTAACTGATCGTGTTGTACGGATGCTACTTGGAGTAGCCATTGCTTCACTTGCCATTTATCATAATTCTGCATGGGCATTAATCGGTATTCCCGTTTTTGTGTCAGGAATTGGAGGTGCCTGCCTGCTTTATTCCGTGTTTAAAATAAATACGTTTGGAAAAGCAGATCATGATTTAAACTGAAAACAGCAATCATTAAGCCTTTTTCCTCTTTAAAAACTACTCATATCAAAATACTACTATCAATAAGTGAATTACTTTAGCGAAGAAAATATTTTATTAATGAATAGTGAGCAAAGGCAGCTCATGTTTGAAGAACTTTTCGAGCATGCAACTGAAAGTATAATTGTTATAAATCATGAAGGGAAAATAAAATTTATTAATCCCGCTACCAAAAAACTTTTTGGATATAATCAGCAGGAGCTCGAAGGCCAAACAGTTGAGTTTTTAATGCCTGAACGTTTCGCACATAAGCATGTTCATAATCGCGAAATTTATAATCAGAATCCTCATCCCCGATCAATGGGTATCGGGATGGACTTATTTGCCAGAAGAAAAGACGGAAGTGAATTTCCCGTTGAAATAAGTCTTAGTCCTTTCAAGCGTGATGACCAGTCGTTTGTTATTGCATTTATTATTGACATCACTAAAAGAAAGCAAGCTGAAGATGCAATTGTAAAACAACGAACAGAACTGCTGAAGCTTGCCGATGAATTAAGGGCTTCCAATGAGAAGCTTGAATCAAAAGTGGAAGCAAGAACAAAAGTGTTAAGTGAAGCCCTCGCTGAGCTTGAAAAATCAAAACATGAATTAAGTGAAGCGCTTGAAAAAGAAAAAGAATTAAGTGAACTCAAAACACGTTTTATCTCCATGGCATCACATGAGTTCCGCACACCATTAACAACCATATTATCTTCCGCATCATTAATTCCTGAATACCCGCAAACAGATCAACAGGATAAGCGGATGAAACATATTGCACGCATCACATCAGCAGTAAACAACCTCAATGATATCTTAAGTGATTTCCTTTCAATCAGTAAAATAGAAGAAGGAAAAGTACTGCCTGAGTTCAGTAAATTTAATCTTAAGGAATTGATTGAAGAAGTGCTGGGCGACATGAAAAATCAATTTAAACCCGGGCAAAAATTTATTTTTATTTATACAGGCGAACAAAAAGTATTGCTGGATAAAAAATTAATGCGTAATATTTTAATTAATCTTTTGTCAAACGCAATTAAATTTTCTGAGGATGATAAAAAAATTACCATT
Source organism: Bacteroidota bacterium (assembly GCA_031363705.1). GTDB lineage: Bacteria > Bacteroidota > Bacteroidia > AKYH767-A > OLB10 > JANLUX01. The sequence continues at coordinate 22,760 of JANLUX010000399.1, read as the reverse complement.
AACTGTGATGTAACCGATGAGAGCACAACCATCGTTTTTTCTGATGAGGGAATTGGTATCAGTGAAGATGATAAAAAACATTTGTTCGAACGTTTTTTCAGAGGGCATAATGCAACTAATATACAGGGTACCGGCTTAGGATTAAATATTGTTGCTGATTATGTGCAGTTAATGAATGGTAAAATTGAAATGCAAAGTGAACTTAATAAAGGCACTACTATAAAATTAATATTTAATTCCACTGATTAATTTTTTATATGGAACATATTCTGTTGATTGAAGACAATAAAGATGTACGGGAGAACACTGCTGAAATACTGGAGCTGGCAGGATATAAAGTTTCCATGGCTGCTGATGGAAAAAAAGGTGTGGAGCTGGTAAACAAACAAAAACCTGATTTAATTATCTGCGACATCATGATGCCCGTGCTGGATGGTTATGGCGTATTACATCTCTTAGCCCGCGATGAAAACACTGCCAACATTCCATTTATTTTTCTTACTGCCAAAGCTGAGCGCAGCGACTTACGTAAAGGAATGGACATGGGTGCCGATGATTACATTACCAAACCGTTTGATAAAATCGAACTGCTCAGTGCAGTAGAAAGCCGCCTGAAAAAAATAGTTGCATTAAAAAAAGAATATAAGAAAGACATCGAAGGTATCACCCAGTTTATTGGTGATGTGGCTGGAAAGGATGCATTGAAAAAATTTATTGAGAGTAAAAAAATTAATAAGTACGATAAAAAAGAACACATATTTTTAGAAGGCAACTATCCTTCGGGCATCTATTATATCAATAAGGGCAAAGTAAAAATTTTCAAAACCCATGATTATGGAAAAGAGCTTATCGTAGCCTTACTTAAAGAAGGAGATTTTTTTGGTTACACTTCCATACTCGAAAGCAATGCTTACAACGATTCAGCACAGGACATGGAAGAGTCAGAGATTACTTTTATTCCGAGAGAAGATTTTTTTAAGCTCGTGTATAATAACCGCGAAGTAGCCAAAAAATTCTTACACATACTCACACAAAGTGTAAATGAAAAAGAAGAACAGCTGCTCGAACTGGCATATAGCTCCGTGCGCAAACGGGTAGCAGAAGCATTATTGCATCTGCAAAAAAAATTCATGGATGAAGGCCAGGAAACTTTCAGCATTGCCATCACACGTGAAGATCTTGCTAACCTGGTAGGCACTGCCACCGAATCATTAATAAGGACACTCAGCGATTTTAAAGAAGAAAAACTCATTATTATTAAAAACGGTAAAATCGTTTTAATAGATGAAAAAAGATTGAAAGAATTGAAAAATTGAATTGTTCTCTTATTTTTTTTGAAGCCATCACCTTACTGCTCTATTTTCACTTGGCGAAAAATCATTTTTTTTAAATGTTGTTATTATTGTTTCAAATAGTATAATAGTTTTTTATTAATACTGCATTCACGGCAGGCGAAATAACGAAACGGGTTTGAAAATTAATCTGGATTTATTTTTTTGTCTTTACAACCCAAATGATGATGAGAACTAATATTGCAACAGCACTTATAGTGATTTTAAGCCACAACGCCTGGGCAACAATCAATGCACTAAATAAAATTGCAGGGATAACTGTAATTGTTATTATTCCCTTGTGCCTGTAAGTGATGCCTCTTTTTTTACTAAAATCACGGATAAGCTGACCCACATGCTTATGACGTGCAAGCCGGAACAGAAATTTTTTACTTCCGCGCGAGAAACAATAAGCAGCAATCAGAAAAAAAACAAGTCCTGGCATTAATGGTACTATGTATCCTATAATGCCTATGCCCACCGCAATAAATCCAAGCAAATTCCAGAGAAGTAAATTATTTACCGGCCTGGACATTTTTTTAATTACAGGTAATTTTTTGTGCTCCTGATTTGATGATTCGCTGAGTGAATTTTCAAGCGGTTGTGTTCTTCGGGCTTTCGTCTGTCTTTTTTGCTTAATAAATCCTACAAGAAAAACAAGAATTATTAATGCTGTTACAAAAAGGAAAATATATTCAACTTCATTTACTAAAAGAGGAAACTGCCTGCCGAGAAGGAATCCAAGAGGGATTAATGACCATACCCATATTACCGCACCCAATACATTATAGATACTAAATTTAATGAAACTTAAATCAGATGCACCAGCCATAATAGGTGCAAAAGTTCTTACTACAGGTAAGAATCTTCCGACTATCAAGGCTGTTCCTCCATACTTATGAAAATAGCTTCTTGTGGATTCGAGATGTTTTTTTTTGAAGAAAAATGAATCATCTCTGGTAAATATTTTTTTGCCGAAATACTTTCCGGTTGCGTAACCGGTAAAATTGCCAAGAATGGCAGCAATTGAAACGCTTGATAGCAAAAGAAAAATATTGACATCAAAATTTTCAGTGCTGCACAGTAACCCGGCACTCAGCAATAATGCGTCACCGGGAAAGACAAATCCAAAGAACAACCCTGTTTCAGCAAATATGACTATCAGCAGCAGGGTTAATCCACCATAAGCAATAAGCTTTTCTGAATCGAGCAATATTTCAAATAATTCCTTTATGTGTTCCATTTTTTTTAATGGAGTTGATTCATTTATATTTTAGCTTGTGCTTCTTCCCAAACATCGCTTAGTAAATTTGTTCATTTGAAGCATGATTTTTTTTAAAAATTAATGATGCTGCAATGCTTGAAAGAAGAATACCCAGAACAGTAATAAGTGCATATTCAATAGAAATTTTGAAAACATCGGAAAACACCATTTTTAAGCCGATAAATATTAAAATAACAGATAGACCGATGTGCAGAAAGCGGAAAAGATTTATCATTCCTGCAAGTGCAAAATAGAGCGACCTTAATCCCAGAATTGCAAATACATTGGAGGTAAAAACGATAAATGTATCTGTAGTGATGGCAAGAATAGCAGGTATAGAATCAACGGCAAAAATCAAGTCAGTTATTTCAACAAAAACAAGAACGATAAAGAGTGGTGTTACTACCCAAATGTCATTGCGCATCTTGACAAAAAATTTGTCTCCATGGTATGATTTTGTAACAGGCACAATTCTTTTTATGAACCTGATGAGATAATTTTTTTCAGGTTCAATTTTTTTGTCTTTCTGAAACAGCATCTTTATTCCCGAAAAAATAATGATTGCACCGAATAAATAAATAATCCAGTGAAATTTATTTATAAGGGCAACACCGGCAAAAATGAAAACAACTCTCATAACCAGCGCGCCTAATATTCCCCAAAACAAAACCTTGTGCTGGTATTCAGGAGGAACACGGAAGTAGGAGAAAATCAAAATGAATATAAATAAATTATCTACGCTCAGAGATAATTCAATAATATAACCTGTTAGAAACTCAATAGATTTTTCAGGACCTTTCCAGAAATAAACAATTGCGTTGAACAACATTGCAAGCCCAATCCAAACCACTGTCCATGCAAGTGATTCTTTAAATGAAACAGCATGGGATTTACGGTGAAATACACCGAGGTCAATTGCAAGCATCAAAATAACAAATGCAATAAAACCAATCCAGAAATAAAATTCGGTAGTCATTTAGAATATTTTAAATATTGGTTTCTAAAAAATTCAAATAATACCGGTAAAAGCGAAACAATGATGATGGCAATTACCACCAATGAAAAATTATCCTTAATGATTGGCATGTTGCCAAAAAAATAACCGGCAAACGAACAAGTGAATATCCAAAGTATTCCTCCTGAAAAGTTGTAAATGATGAACCGAGAGTAATCCATTCGTGCAATGCCTGCTACAAATGGAGCAAATGTTCTGACAAAAGGAATAAAGCGGGCAATGACAATCGTTTTTCCTCCGTGTTTTTCATAAAACGATTTCGCTTTGAGCAAATGTTTTGTACTAATGAATCTGTAATTCTTTTCAAGCACTTTTCTCCCCAGATGTTTTCCTATGCTGTAATTTACGCTGTCGCCAATAAATGCTGCTATACAAAGCAAAACTACTATCAACCATATATTCATTATTCCTAAAGCAGCCAGTGCTCCAGCAGCGAAAAGCAGCGAATCTCCCGGCAAAAAGGGAGTTACTATCAAACCGGTTTCACAGAAAATGATTAAAAAAAGGAAAAGATAAATCCAGTTTTTATAATCGGTAGCTATTGTCAGCAAATGACTGTCAAGGTGCAAAAAAAAGTCAATGAAATTTTTTATTAACTCCATTCCTGCTAAAAATCAAACAAATCTCCCAGAAAAGATTTTTTTCTTCTGTGGCCGTAGTGTTTATCGTCATCATAATGCTTGCTCTTGTCATAGTATTTTTCTTTTTCTTTATAAGAGCTGTCGCTATCATCACCTCTCTGATCAGAAACCGGGTTGTTTGAGGCACGCTCAATTATTTTATCAAGTTCACCTCTGTCCAACCAAATGCCTCTGCATTGCGGACAATAATCAATTTCAATACCTGAGCGTTCACTCATTTTAAGTTCTATATTACATGTAGGACATTTCATAGTATTTAATTGATTTGTTGTTCCATTTAATTTGAAATTCAAGTTCATCTTGCGAACCGCTTCGCTCATGTTCAATATTGAAAAGGGCGTCTGCAGGAATATGAAGCCGTTCGTTCTTAATCTGGATGATGAATGGGTCGCTTGCTTCCAGCGCATCAGCAAGCCGCCTAATTTTTGCGATGAACTGTTTGCGTGGATATGTTTTTTCTATGTCGCGTGATTTTTTATTTTTCATTGTATTGAATTTTGATTGATCATTCCACAAAATTTACATACTGTTGCTTTTGCTTTAATAATTTCATCACAGTATGAACATTTTTTGGTGAATCCTTTTTTTTCTGCCATTGGTAAAAAAAGAATTGCAATCACAAGCAATGGAATCAATGCACATAAGCAAAACCATAAAAGCTGGCTTCGTCCTTTTGACTTTGCTAATGTGGCACCCACTATACCCGCTATAACAATCAGAATAATATATCTAATCATCAGGATGATAAAAATTGCTGTTAATTATTTCTTCAGCTCATCAACTCCAATAAATGGTATAGCGCCACCGCCTGTAACTTGTGGAAGAATCCCATTCCATTTATCAATCGCCTTGAGGTTTGCCTCAATTTTTCTAAGCTCAATTAAGTCGGGAGAAATATTCATTTTTTGCAAACGCAATGCTTCTGCTTCTGCTGTTGCTGCGGCAATTGTCTGCTCAGCTTCAATCTTTATCCTGTCAAGATCTCTCTTTGCTTTTAAAGCATGCTGTTCCGCAGTTTGTTTGGCTTCAATAGCGTCCATAAAAACTTTCGAGAAACTGAATGTAACAATTGAAACAGCATCAACTGCAATATTAGATGCCATAAGTTTTTCGCTGAGCGCTTCTTTCATCGCTGCGCTTACAGAAGGTCGCTTTGTAATAAGTTCTTCTGCCGAATACTTAGCAGATACGGCTTTGGTCACCTCCTGAATTGCGGGATCTATAATCCGCTCTTTAAATTCTATCCCGATGGTTTGATAAACAACGTTTGCCTTGTCGGGAATAATGTGATAATTAAGTGCTACCGATAAGGTGACATCCTGCAAATCAGATGAGGCTGATGATGCATCGGTTTGCGCTTTCTGAACTCTCACATCCATCAAGACTACTTTTTGCATCACAGGTATTTTAAAGTGTAATCCTTCATTTAAAACTTTATCCTGAACGGCTCCAAAATTCTGAACTATACCTCTTTGACCTGCGCCAATCTGTACCCAGGGTTTGAATATGAGTAAGACAATGAACATAACTCCTATAATAAATAGTGTTCTCCAGGGTCCTTTCCTCAATGCTCTTCTAATTGAATCTTCTGCATTATTAATATCATCTATATCCATTGTCTTTTTTTTGATTATTAATTTATTATTATTTTTTTTTGATTATTAACTATTGCACATATGTTTCATTCTTTATTCAATGAAACTGACTTTCCCAGATGTGAGATCATAATAAGCCCCAACAATTTTCACACTGCCATTTGCGACAAGCTCTGCTATTACAGTACTTTTTTTCAGAATATCTGCAATAGTCATCTTTACATTATTCTTAGCTGTTTCATCAACCATTAAAACATGATTAGACAGATCGCCTTTGATTGCCGGTTTTATCTGGTTGACAAGTTGAGTTAGGTTTCCTAATTCTGCATTATCCACAGCGCCTTTAACAGCGCCACAATGGTTATGTCCCATTACTACAATCAGTTTTGTTCCTTTTACTTTGGTAGCAAATTCCATACTGCCTAAAATATTAGGATCTTCCACATTACCTGCAACACGTGCAACAAACATGTTTCCGATCCCCTGGTCAAAAATTATTTCAGGCGGAATACGTGAGTCAAGGCAGGAAAGTATTAGTGAGTGAGGATGCTGGTCAGATTTGGTAAGTTCAATCTGTTCTTTGTAATTGGTGTTAGTCGGCTTATCATCAATGAATCGCTGATTTCCGTTTTTGAGCTCTGCAAGTGCATCGTCAGGGGTGTTAATAGCAACTTGTTGATGTGTGGCTGGAGGATTTTCCACCTGAGTGGTTTCGGTTTTCTTTTGTCCGCAGGAAGCTAGGAATAGGATTATGCCGAGTGCTGCTGTAATGCCATAAATGTTTCTCATTAAAGTTTATTTTATTTTGTTCGAGGCAAAGATAGTATTAATATTTACAAAGATAGTATTACTATCAATTAAATAATATTTACTTTTACACCGGTGTTAATATTAATATCAAAATCGCACCGCTAATGGAACTGTCTTTACAAATTAAGATGAACGAAAAACTTTTTATCCGCAACCCGGAGGAAACGGAGCTTGGCAGGGAAATCATACTGCACAGTATTGTTCTTATTCATAAGGCAGGGTTTGAATCGTTCACTTTTAAAAAACTTGCTGAAAAAATCGGAACTACCGAGGCAGGTATCTACCGTTACTTTGAAAACAAGCATCGTTTACTTGTTTACATTGTTTCATGGTATTGGAGCTGGCTTGAGTTCAAAGTGATGGTTCATACCAATAATATCCAATCTCCCGAAATAAAGCTGAAAAAAATAATTGAGATACTTGCCACACAGGTTAAAGATGATGTAAACACAAAGCATGTTGATGAACGGCTCCTGCATGAAATAGTTAGAATGGAAGGATCAAAGGCATATCTGACACGACATGTAACAGATGACAATAAACAGCGTTTATTCAAACCTTACAAAGACCTTTGCGCCACCATTGCGGCAATTATCCTGGAGTGCAACCCAAAATATAAATATCCGCGCTCGCTGTCAAGCACTATAATTGAAATGGCACATTATCAGAATTTCTTTATGCATAATCTGCCTTCTCTAACTGATTTTGGAAACGTTAAGGATGACAGGAAAGTAATCGGTTTTTTAGAAGATTTGGTTTTTGCCTCATTGTTTCCGGTCAAACGGAAATGATAACCTTGCTCTAAGCAACAGTCGCGATGCCCGGATATTTATTTTTTATATAGTACAACCATTATCATTTATAAACTGCAAGGAGAGAGCGAGTGGAGATAAAATTGATTGCCTTGAGCTGTCAGAAGCAGAAAAGAAATAAATCCATCCAAACATTTTTCTTTTAATTTGAAAATTAACTTTGCACTGCGTTCCGAAATGAACATTTTTCAAGATAATAACACTTTGAATCAAGAAACCAGAGTCTGAAAAATATTTGCCGAGACAAATTGAAGCTCCTCAATGAAAAAAAATAATTTACAAAAATGCGACCTGTTTTAAATAACAAGCGCTATTAACAATTTAATAAAAAAATAATAAAAAATACCAATGGAAAATAAAACTGAAGTCAGCGGCAAATGCCCTGTAATACATCATCAGCCGGGTGGCGGAACAAAAAACCGCGATTGGTGGCCGAATCAATTAAAATTAAATATTCTGCGTCAGCACTCCTCCCTTTCAAACCCATTGGGCGAAGATTTTAATTATGCTAAAGAGTTCAAAAGTCTTGATCTGCAGGCGTTAAAAAAAGACCTCGAAAAACTAATGACTGACTCACAGGAATGGTGGCCTGCAGATTTTGGGCATTATGGACCTTTCTTCATCCGCATGGCATGGCACAGTGCGGGAACATACCGTACCTGGGATGGTCGCGGTGGTGCTGGTGCTGGTCAACAACGTTTTGCTCCCCTTAACAGCTGGCCTGATAATGTAAGCCTCGATAAAGCACGAAGGCTTCTTTGGCCCATTAAGCAGAAGTATGGAATAAAAATATCGTGGGCCGACCTGATGATACTGGCAGGTAATGTAGCGCTCGAAACAATGGGATTCAAAACTTTTGGTTTTGGAGGCGGACGTGCTGATACCTGGGAACCTCAGGAAGATGTGTACTGGGGTGCGGAAACAACCTGGCTGGGTAACGAACACCGCTATCCACGCGGTGTGGAAGGAGTAAAAGGTCATGGTGTGGTTTCATCTGATGAAAATGCTGACGGAGCTACGCATAGCCGCAACCTGGAAAAACCGCTTGCCGCTGCACACATGGGTTTAATCTATGTAAATCCTGAAGGCCCTGATGGTAATCCCGATCCCCTTAAAGCTGCTCATGACATTCGCGAAACTTTTGCACGCATGGCAATGGATGATGAGGAAACTGTAGCACTTATAGCCGGTGGTCATACTTTTGGAAAAACACATGGTGCTGCACCTTCCACCAATGTTGGCAAAGAGCCTGAAGCGGCAGGTATAGAAATGCAGGGACTTGGCTGGAGTAACAGCTTTGGCACCGGGAAAGGACCTGATACTATTACGAGCGGCATTGAAGTTACATGGACTACCTCACCCACACGGTGGAGCAATAACTTTTTTGAGAATCTTTTTGGTTTTGAATGGGAACTAAGCAAAAGCCCGGGTGGAGCGCATCAATGGGTAGCAAAAGGAGCAAACAAAATTATTCCCGATGCATATGACAACAATAAAAAGCATTTGCCTACCATGCTTACCACTGATTTATCGCTGCGTTTTGATCCCGCTTATGAAAAAATTTCAAGAAAGTTTTTGGCCAACCCTGATCAGTTTGCCGATGCTTTTGCACGTGCATGGTTCAAGCTCACCCACCGCGACATGGGTCCCATTGCCCGTTATTTAGGTCCTGATGTGCCGAAAGAAGAATTAATCTGGCAGGATCCTGTTCCGGCAGTTAATCATCCGCTGATTGATGAAAAAGACATTGCAGATTTAAAAGCTAAAGTGCACGCATCAGGATTAACAGTATCCCAATTGATAGCTGTTGCCTGGGCTTCTGCTTCCACTTTCCGCGGTTCTGATAAGCGTGGTGGAGCCAACGGTGCGCACATACGCTTATCACCTCAGAAAGACTGGAAGGTAAATAATCCTTCGCAACTGTCAAAGGTGTTGGAGTCGTTGCAGAAAATTCAAAAAGAATTTAACACCACAATATCAAACGGTAAAAAAATATCACTGGCTGATCTTATTGTGCTGGCAGGCTGTGCCGCGGTGGAGAAGGCTGCGAAGAATGCCGGATACAACATAACAGTTCCTTTCACTCCCGGCAGGATGGATGCCTCACAGGAGCAAACGGATGTTGACTCTTTTGCCGTATTAGAACCCGCAGCCGATGGTTTTCGTAATTACCTGAAAACAAAATTCAGCGTATCCACCGAAGAGTTGTTGATTGATAAAGCGCAATTACTTACGTTAACGGCTCCTGAGATGACCGTGCTGGTGGGTGGTATGCGTGTACTCAACGCCAACTATGATAATGCTAAACACGGAGTTTTCACCAGGCGACCGGAGATACTTACCAATGATTTCTTTGTAAATCTGCTCGATATGAGCACAACCTGGAAAGCGGCCTCCGAAGCAAACGAAGAATTTGAAGGACGTGACAGAACATCCGGTGAGCTTAAATGGACAGCAACCCGTGCTGACCTCATCTTTGGATCAAACTCCGAACTCAGAGCCATTGCCGAAGTTTATGCCAGTGCCGATGCTCAGGAAAAATTTGTTAATGATTTTGTTAAGGCATGGAATAAAATAATGAACCTTGACCGGTTCGATCTTTCAAATTGATTATTCTGCAATCAGCAGGTATTACTTCATCGCTTTTCAACCGGGTTTCTTCAACAGCCCGGTTGTTTTATTATTATGCGTATATAAATGCTGACACATTTCGGGCAGACTCACCTGGTCGGTTGTGGCCGAAGTGTCAGCTTATCAATATACCTCTCATCATTGGTATCATCCGCACAAACAAGCTAACTTTGTTATCATGTGCTATAATTACGAATACATGATTGAACGCGGTGTAAAAAGAGCAAGCCGTGAGCGGGGAGAAAAAATGGATTTCAATGAGCTATCAGAAGCAGAAAAGAAAATATTAAATGAGAATGCAAGAAGGTTGACAAAAAATTTCCCTGGAGAAAATGCAGATAATAACACCTCACCGGATGGATCAACAAATGAAACCATCTCTTCTTTTCCCGGTCAGGAAACAATAATAATTCCTATCACTACCAAGCAACGCGAAGCATATATTTTTGGTTTTCTTCCTGACTGGGCAAAATCAATAAAAGATGCAAAAGCAAATTACAACTGCCGCAGCGAAACAATCCTTGAAAAACCAACATGGAAAAAAGCTTTCATCCGCGCACAGCGCTGCCTGGTGCCAGCCACTGCTTTTTACGAAACTGACAGAGCTACAAAAAAACGGTACAGGTTCACAGTAAAAGATGAACCTGAAATATTTTATGCAGGAATATTTAATCACTGGACCGACAAGGAAACCGGTGAAATCTTAAAGACGTTTGCAATTATTACACGTGAAGCAAATGAGTTAGTAAGAACAGTGTGGGATCGTATGCCGGTAATTTTAAATGCTGAAGCACAACAAATCTGGATGAATATTGAAAGTGCAGTTCCGGAATGTGTTTCATTATTGACAGCTTATCCGGCCCATTTAATGGAATGTACAGAAGCACCTGCACTGCAGCGAAATAAAAAAAGTGGTGATAGTTTGAGTCTTGATTTATAAAGCCCAGATCACAATAACTTATTTCCAGCATTTTTCCAATGATTAAAACTATAGTAGCCATTGCTCGCTTCTAAACAATATTTTCGCGCTTACACAATCATCTTATGCGAAAACTATTAACCATTGTTGCAGGTCCGCTTACAGGAGCGCTTGTTTATTATGCTGCAGTGAGCAATGGTCTCTCTCCTTCCATCTGCCGGATGGCTTTAATAACAGCATGGATGGCTGTGTGGTGGATAACTGAAGCGGTGGAGATTGGTGTTACTTCTCTCCTACCCTTTGTGCTAATGCCGCTGATGCATATAATGAAAGCTGAAGAAGTAGCTTATCAATACATGGAACAAACCATTTTTCTTTTTATCGGTGGTTTTTTTCTTGCCTATGCCATGGAGAAATGGGATCTGCACCATCGCATTGCTTACCGCATCATTCTGTTAACAGGAAATTCCCCTTCACGTATTCTTGCAGGCATAATGATTACAGCCTATCTCATCTCTATGTGGATTTCCAATACTGCAACTACATTGATGCTGGTGGCGGCCGTTGCAGCTATTGTGAAGCACAAAGAACTTTTTGCGGGTGAAAAACAGGAAAATATTTCTGCGGCATTCCTTATTGCGTTAGCTTACAGCGCTACTATTGGCGGTATGGCAACTATTGTTGGTACACCCACCAATATGATTTTTACATCTTACTGGGAAACGCATTACCCTTTGCGTGAACCTATTTCTTTTTTCAGGTGGTGTGTGTTTGGCATTCCTGTTTCGTTACTGTTGTTAGGCGCTGGTTTTATGATCCTGAAAAAGATGTTTGCTATAAATGATGTTCAGTTATCCGCTAAATCATTCATCAGGGATAAATATACTTCGCTGGGTCGAACTACTTCAGAACAAAAAATAGTGATGGCTTTTTTCACTGTAACAGTTATACTTTGGTTTACGCGTACAGGATTTGATTTGGGAACTTTCAAGATTGGCGGATGGGAAAATTGGTTTCCTAAAGGATACATCAAGGATAGTACTGTTGCCGTAGCAACTGTTGTTTGCCTGTTTGTTTTTCCGGCAAGTGAAAAAGGTAAATTCATTCTGGAATGGAAGGACGTGAAAAAGCTACCATATCATATTATTCTTTTATTCGGTGGTGGCTTTGCATTGGCAAAAGGAATTGAAGTATCAGGGTTGGGAAACTATCTGGCGGGCCAGCTCCGATTTTTTGAGCATTATCCATTATGGATGCTTATTGCTGCACTTGCTTTACTGATTACTTTTTTAAGTGAACTTGCCTCTAACGTTGCAACCATCACACTGATGTTACCCATCCTTGCATCACTTGCTGAGGCCATCAATGTGGATCCGCTTAAACTCATGCTGCCTGCAACATTTGCTGCTTCGTTTGGCTTTATGCTGGTGATAGCAACTGCACCCAACACCATTGCTTATGCAACAGGATATTTTCAAAGCAAACAATTGCTTCGTGCAGGATTGCTGATGAACCTTGTTGGAATTACGGTGCTAACGCTTGCAATGATGTTGTTTGAGTTTTAAAAAATTTGAAATATCAATTACGCTCCAAAACTTTTGTCAAGATTTATTTTTGATTTATGCAATACTTCTGCTTCATCTATTGAATGTGACTGGTGGATGTCTTTATCCTTTCTGCTCATTTTTACAAGTTCGCAATAATAATTTTCAAGTGTTTTCAATTCTTCCTCGGAGAGATCTTCAATGTCAATCAAGCGGTTGCTGGCTAAACGGCTTGAAGCAATCAGTTCATTAAGCTTTATCTGAAGAGTAAGCGACTCTTTATTCTGGCTTCGCTGAATGAGGAATACCATTAAAAAAGTGATGATGGTGGTGCCGGTATTAATAACAAGCTGCCAGGTATTGGAGAAGTTAAACAGCGGACCTGTCAGCAGCCAGATGATAATGACAACGAGGGCAATGATAAATGCAGGTGTGCTTCCTGCACTTTTAGTAACTGCTGATGAAAGTTTTTCAAAGGGATGTAATTTGGTTGCTTCTGTTTTCATAGTTTATTTTTTTTGATTGTAAAAATAATGAAGGGCAACCGGGTTCTCTTTAATTAGTAATTATTCAGATATAGTCTAGTTATATTCAATTTTTGTTTGCTAATTCTTAATCAGCTTAACAGTCTGAATTCTTTCATTCATTTTCACATTGCAGTAATAAACACCACTGCTCAATGCTGATAAATCAATATTTATTTTGTTGATGCCTTTTGAAAAATTACTGTTTAAATTCCAAACATCTCTTCCTGCAACATCCATCACTGAAACAGAGAGGTTTTTTCCATCCCTCATATTGAACGCTATGGTTACGAAAGTTTGCGCAGGATTTGGGTACAGTACAAATTCACTTATAAAACCTTCTTCTTCAATTGCTGTAGGAGTATTGGCATACTTAACAGTTACATAATTTGCATTGGTAGCCGTTGTAAATGTTTGACCTGTTACCAAAATATCATTGTTAAAATCTAATGTTATTGAATTAAATTTATCGTTTTGGTTTACTCCTGCATCGTAAGAAATGTTCCAAAGTAAATTACCATTGCTGTCGTATTTTATGATGCAACCATTTTTTGTTCCACCAATTAAATTTTCATAACCACAGATATAAATATTTCCTTGTGCATCGGTTATCATTTGCGATGGTGCTGCGCCCAAACTATCTGTTCCGAAAAATTTATTTGACCACACGATTGTTCCGCTGTCAATTACCATCGTAACAAATGCATCAACAATTGTTGCATTAATTATTTCTTTGCACTTACCTGTTACAACTACAAAACCGTTTGGCAACCAGGTTTCAGAAATTGCGGTGTCATTGCCATTGGCTGTGCCATTGTAGGTTGCAACCCATAAGCGAGTGCCGTAGATATTTTGTTTCATGGCAACCATATCATTGTTTGCACCTGCATCAGCTGTTCCGCACACATATTGATTTTCGGCTGCATCTACTTTTATTGATGTTGGATAATCTTCTGCGCTGCCGGAACCATTATATTTTGAAAACCAATTTTGAACTCCACCACTTAAAAATTGAAGTGTAGTAATGTCTTGTGTTGCTGTACCAAAAAAGTTGAATGATTGTAAGAGTGCATAAGCAGTTCCACCTGGTGCAACATCAATCGCCACCGGGTAATCATCGGCACTTGCTCCGGTGTAATTGTTATCCCATATTTTTGTTCCGCTGCTATCGCATTTGATAGTGTACATGTCAAACAAATTTCCGCTTGGAGAGGTAACTCTTGCAATAGCATAAAAATTACCTGATGAATCTACATCCATGTCAATACCATAATCATCATAAGTACTGAACCAATAAGGCTCATAATTTTTACCCCATATTTTTCCTGTGCTGTTGTATTTGCAAATGGCAAGGTCGCCATCGTTCAAAGCTGTTGTACCCACTGCATAAACATTTTGCCATTTATCAATTACCAATCGCTTGCCGTAATTATTATAGGTTGCTTGTGTGTTGGTGTAATGGTCTGCCCACAGTTGTGAGCCATTTGCATCGTATTTTACTGTAGTGAAATTGCCACCGTTGAAAGTTTGAAAGCTTTGTCCTGTTACAAATACATTTCCTGTTGCATCGGTAAGTACATAGTTTGATTCGTCCTTTCCGGTTAGCGCTCCGTTAAAAAATGTGTCCCATAATTTTTGTGGAGTTTGTGAAAATGATTGTTCAGTTGAAATGTTTAACATCAACAATATGAATATTATTTTTTTCATTGTTTAATTTTTAATGAGTTTAATGGTTTGTAAATTCTCATTTGATTTTATTTTGCAGAAATAAATTCCGTTGTTCAATTCAGATAAATCAATTGTGATTTTATTTTTTCCTGAATGAAGGTTTTTGGTCTGAATGTTTTTTATTTCCTTTCCAATCACATCATAAATTGAAATGGAAACATTTTTTGTTTCAACTAAATTAAATTCAATAGTGGTTGCATTGGTAAATGGATTTGGATAAATGTTTGTTGTTATAAGAATTATATTTTCATTATCATTCAAACCAACAGGTACGGCATTATAATGATAGGCTGTCATATTATAATAGCTGCTTATGAACAAACTGTTATCACTTGCAATGTGACATGCCAATCCAGTACCACCATAAACATTGGGCGTATCTACCCAAAGTTGTGCACCGGTGTTACTGTATTCCACATTCACCATTTGAATGTAGGATAATGATTGTAATGGAAAGGGTGACGGTCCGCCAATACCTGTAACTATTACTTCACCACTTGGTTTTGCAACTAAATTGTATGGATACTCATCATTGTAAATTGTTCCGCTAAAATTTGAGTTCCAAAGCAACGTACCACTGGTATCAACCTGAAAAGTTTTCCAGTCAAAATAAAGAGAGCCGGTAGAATTATTTGTTCCCCAACCAATGGTACTGATTTTATTTGCAACTAAAGTAAACCTTGTAGGAAAATCTTGTCCATTGAAATCATAATTTCTTTTCCATAATTGTGTCCCTAAGGAGTTCAACTTGTAAATTACAATGTCTTGTCCGCTTGTTGGCGAAACCTGATTGGACATAGAAGCAAGAATGTAAATGTTGTCATTACTATCTATTTCTACACCATAGCCGGCTCCGGTAACTGATGCAGTCCACAACACAGTACCTGATGTATCCCACGCTGCTATGGGTCCTGCACCTCCTCCCGTCATAACAATCATGTTATCTTTTAATTTCATACCACCAAAACCGTTTGGAGCATTGGTAGTATCATTACTTACAAATACAATATTTCCGGCAGAATTTAATTTAATAAATACAAACCCCGAAGGAACAGCAGCAGTGGTTCCAATATACAAGTTGCCATTGTTGTCAACTTCACTTTTTAAGCTAAAGCCAGGATGTTGAGCGCCTATTAATGTTGAAATAGGGACTGTCTGTCTCCAAATTAATGAACCTGATGCATTATACTTTACTCCGACTACTGCATCAGGATATTCCCATCCCGAACTAATGGCGTATCTTTTACCCACTACATAAATATTATTATTTAAGTCGCAGTTAATCGAGATTGGTTTTTCATACATACTTTGTATGCCGGAGGAGTCAATAGTTTCCCAAAGAAAATTTCCGGCAAGGTCATACTTTCTGGTGTACATGTTTTCGCTTTGATAATAGCCTGTTACAATTAAGTTATCCTGACTATCTATAGCACTTGCAACGTTTATTTTATTAAAAACACCACATGGATTTATCCAGTCAATAGCATACTGCGCAAATAAATTTGTAGTAACGAATAAAATTGCCGTTAGAAATGTGATTTCCTTTTTCACCTTTTAGTTTTTAATAAGTTTAACTGTTTGCAAATTATTACTCGATTTTATCTTACAGAAATAAATCCCACTATTCCATTCTGATAAATCAACTGTGATTTTGTTTTTTCCTGATTGAAGATTTTTGGATGAACTGTTTTTTACTTCTCTTCCGACAACATCAACAATTGAAACAGAAACATTTTTTGTTTCAATTAAATTAAATTCTAAAGTGGTAGTTGATTGAAATGGATTTGGGTAAACTGCAATATTGTTTTCATTTGCATGATTATTTTCGTTTATACCTGTAGGAGTTGTACACATTTGCAAACTCTTATCTAAACAACTATAACCAACAACACCGGTTGGATTAAAAATGGCAATGCCCATTCCAAAGGTTGTAATCCAAATATTTCCAAGCGTATCGGCTGACAATCGCCTTACAAATTCTTCAGGCAATCCTGAATTGGTGGTGGTGTATGTTATCCATGAAGTTCCATCAAAAGAAAGTAAGCCTTGAGGTACACCGGGAAAGACAGCGTCTTCTGCATGGATATATAACAGTCCGTTTGCATCAAACACAATTGCACTTACCCAATCACCAAACATAGGCGAGTTGTTATGGTCGAATAAAGTCCATGTTATGTTATCGTATTTATACAATCCGTGTTCTGTTGCAATCCATTTATTTCCTAAACTGTCAAATGCAATATCATTAACAAAACCTGATTGCATAGGTGTATTTGCAGAAGTATAAAATGTCCAGTTGGTTTGGTCAAATTTTGCAAGTCCTGAAGCTCCACAAACCCATACATTATTTGAATCGTCCACACGAATGGAATTAATTTCCATTACACCACCAATCTGCCAAATATTAAAATTGTTTGTCCATGAGTTGGTAGCATGACTATATCTTGCTACTGTTGTACCAAGACTTGAACCTACCCAAACATTTCCTGTTCTATCGGCACAAATGCGTGTAGTAAATCCTAAAGGAATTCCTGCAGTAACATTATCCCACACTACCCACGCTGCTGAATTTTGCACATCACCATTTGGAATTTGCACCACACCACCGGGCGAACCATCGTAAAGCATCCATATATCACCATAACTATCTTCTGTTACGCCTCGCCCAGTGCCGGTATAACTGATTGGTTGCGGATAGTGATTGCGATTGTAAGGACTATAACTTTCCCAATTAGGACAATCGAACATGCTTACACCGCCATTGAGTGCGCTTCCAAACCATGCGCGATTTCTGCTGTCAATAAACACATCGTAGTTCTGCATGGCAGGTAAACCGGTATTGAATTTATCATAGGTTGTCCAACTTGTGCCATCAAATTTTTCTAAAAAACCGATACCGCACATCCAATATTTTCCATCGTAACCAATGCGAACATCATATACAGCACCGGGTGCAATATGAGTTGTCCACGATGTGCCATCATAAATAAAAGCTGCGGATGTGCTGCCAAGAGAACCAATTATTACTGTGTCACCATGTGCATCAACCTCAGCTAAGTTTGCATTTCCTACAGGAGAATTTGTGTTGTTGATGTGCGTCCATGTTCCGTTGTCATAAATATCAACAGAGAAAACCGTTACTGCATAAACTTTATTAGTTACTTCATCCACCTCCACATCTTTAACTCCGTTGTTTGGAGAAAGTCCTGAATTCGCAGAGGTGAAAAGAATCCAATTAAGTCCATCAAATTTTAACAAACCTAAGTTGCAACCAATCCAAATATTATTTTGTGCATCCACATCAATGTCTTTTACTTCTGTGGTTTGTAAACCTGAATTTGCGGGTGTGTAAACTGTCCAGGTTGTTCCATCGTATTTTGCAACACCACCATTCCCTGTTAGATTATTATAAAAAGTAATCCACACATTGTTGTTGTGGTCAACCACAATGCCTTCCACATAATCATCCGTTAAAGGTGAGTTAGTTGAGTTCCACATTTGCCAAGTTGTTCCATTATAGTGTGCGACACCTCCATGCAATCCAAAGTTTTGGTTTTCATCACAACCTACCCATACACCATCATTGCTATCAAATGCAATTGCTGTAACAATAGAGCCGGGAATGTACCCTTCAAAATTGCTCCAGCATGTCCATGTAGTATCATTAAAACGAACAAGACTTCCCTGCGCATGAAAGGGAAGATAGCCTCCTGTCCAAACATTGCCGCAATGGTCGGCTTCGGTTACAAAAGAGTAATCGCCACCAATGCCTGTGTTGGTTGTTCTGAGGTATTTCCAGTTGGGATTTATTATTTGTGCTTCTGCTGAAATATAAGCAGCAGTAAAAAGAAATAAACTCAGTAGTATTTTTTTCATCGTTTTAATTTTTAATAAGTTTAACTGTTTGTAAATTTTCGCTCGATTTTATCTTGCAGAAATAAATTCCACTGTTCAATGTTGATACATCCAGATTGATTTTGTTACTCCCTGATTACAGATTTATTGAAGCTGTTTTACTACCCCCGCTTTATCAATGTAACCGGTATTTGTCCAGGTAAGTGTTTTGTTTTTGTAAAGTTGTAAAACTGGCAGAGCATCAATTTTTAATTCTTTGCATATTTCCTGGTTGTCGGCTGTGTTTATACGGATTACAACAACTTTGTCAGCCATGTCTTTTGAAATTTCGTCTAAGTAAGGTTTCATTTTTTTGCAAGGTGCACACCAATCAGCATAAAAGTCTATCAGCACTAATTTGTCGGAGATGAGCAGTGCATCAAATTGTTGTTTGCTCATTCCTGTTGATGTCGTTGTGTTGTTCGTGGTTTCGGGAAGATTAGCACCTCTCCATTTCATAATTCCTCCATCTAACTCATACACTTGTTTGAAACCGTCTGAACGCATTTTGTTGGCTGCCGAAGCACTTCTTCCACCACTTAAACAATAAACAAAAACAGGTTTTGATTTGTCAAGTGGAGCAATTTGCTCATCAAATTTGTTTCCGTTCCAATTGAAATTATTTGCATTACGCAAATGTCCTTTAGAAAACTCTCCCGGTGTCCTCACATCCAAAATGGTGGCAGTTGGAAGTTCGTTTATTTCTTCAGCAAACTCAATTGCCGAAAGATTTGTTTTGTTGTTTTGAGTTTGTCCATTGGTGTAACTGTTAACAAAGATTGCAAGGAATACTAAACTAATAATCAGATAATTTTTCATTCGAATTAATTTAAGTGTTGCGGAATAATTTGTTTGAAGCGCAAATCCCTTTTTTGCGTTTGGTTTGTGAGTGTTGGAAAAAAGATTGAAGCGAAAAGCCCGACTTTCTTTTTGCTTTTCGCAAAAAGAAAGGAATGCCCAAAAGAAAAATTACTTTTTGTTCTCCAATTCTATTTTGTCAATGTCTTTAACGGTGATGTTTTCATTTTCTTCTAACATCAATAATTCTGAATTGAGGACTTTGTGCTGATGCAAAACTTGTCCGCTTTTCAATATCACTTTTACAATCTGATAACCCATTCCGCTTTCGGGAAGGTTTACCAAAACATTGATGAAACTATCTGTTAATTTTAAAGTTCGTGTTTGCATGACGATATGTTTTTAATATGGTGTTTGCTTTTTAAATGTTGCTGCTGCTGTTCTTTTGGCGAAGTATGCTTCTTTTCCTCCTCCCTTTTTTCCGTTTGCTGGTTGCACAATTCCACGCTGCAAAGTATCGGATTTGAGAGGTTGAATGTGAAAGGCAAATTTTATTACATCGTCTTTGGGTAATGCGTAGCGTTCAACAGGGTCATCGTTTGTTGTTTTGCATTTCAAATAATCATCCATAGTTGTTGTGAATGCTCCTGCACGCAAACACATATTTACTTTATCAATTCTTCTGTCGTTATCAAATGCAGAAAGGCGAACAAAAACTTCTTCTCCATTTGTATTTACAACTGGATTTTCAATTGCACCTCTTTCGTTTTCATTTTTGGATTCGTTGACTATGTTGCGAAATTGTTTTTCGTTGAAAACGGAAATTGAACTTAGTGCAATGAAGTTTGCACTTGCTTTTATTGACATGATGCCTTCGGAAATTACTTTGCGAACATTGTCGCCTTCGTAGCCGTTCATTTCAATTACTATCTCGGAATTGAGAACAAGAAATTTTTCTCTTGTGTAAGTTCCTTGTTTGGTTGCCTCAACAACCTGATAGCCCATTCCTGTTTCGGGTTGGTTAAGTAAATCGTTTTCTTGTGCTGCTGTTAGTTTGTATAACATGATAAAAGATTAATTTTTCTTGACTACAAATTTATTGATTATTTCTTCTGTATTGCTCTGTGATTTTCAAATTCAAAAAAGTGTTTTACTTATTTTATCAACTCCTTGAATTAGTTCTTCAATTTCTTCTTTGGTCGGCTCTTTCGATTTTTTGTGGTCACACAAATTTCTTAAATCGCCTAAGTGTTGAATGAAACGCCAAGTGGGAGTTTCAATTACTTCCTTGTCTTTTAGCGATTGATTGAAGTCGTTAATTGTTGGGTTAGTTTTCTTTACAGCTATTTTATGATTGTTGCAAACTTGTTTTAAGTGTCCTTCTAAAACAACCCCTGCTACTGCTCCTCCACCTCTTGTAAATCCTTTCTTGTTCAACTCTCTTGCTGCTTCAAGTTCGGAAACAAAAATATCTGACTGCAATAATTGTTTGATGTCAAACAAAGAACTTTCAAATCTCTTGCTACATGATTTTAAAATTCCAATCTGACTGTCAAAAATTGATTTAGCAATATCAATTTCCTTTGGTGGAACAATACGGTCTCCAAGTATTTCAATATCCCAACCTTTCACGATTGTTGAAGGTGTAAATTGGAAATAGGTTTTCAATCCTTCCTTCTTCTTGTCGTCATGATACATTTTTGAGAAATCAGAAATTCTATCTGGTAAGATTATTTTGATTACTGCAACAGATTCAGAATACCACATTTCATAATCTTGTCTTAGTTGAGCAAGATTTTTATTGTCTTTCATCTTCTTATAAATCGCTTCGCCTGACTTTGTAAGTTTCAGAATATCGCTTTTATATTTTTCAATGTTTGATGTCATAGTTTATTTAGCTTCTATAATTTTTATTTCGTCTGTAGTTAAATCATAAAGTTTGTAAACAAGTTCATCAACCTTTTTTTCTAAGTCGGTTACATCCTGATTTCCTTTTTGCTTTTCGGATAAAATACTTTCAACTAAATCAATGAACGGTTTTTTATCTGCTTTAGAAATTTCAGGAACTGGAATTTGTTCAAAGTATTGCGGCTTGACTTCAATAAAGCCGCCACTTCTTACTACGCAAACACTTTTAAGAAAATGCCAAACTACTTTTGAATTTAAAACTGCAAGCAAATATTTATCATCTGTTGGAAGGAATACGGCAGGTGCATTTAAGTAAGTTCCTTTTTTTTCAAACGCAAACTTGTTTGTGTTTTGAAGATTTGGAAAAACGATTTTATTTTTTGCAAACAAATCATAGTAGGCACAATTTCTTAATTCCCACCAATAATCTCCTTGGTCAAATCTTTTTTCAGCCGCTTCTTTGAAAGGTAATAAGTGAATGAATATGTCTGAATATTTTTTTTGCATTTTCTTTAACGCTTCTTCTTCACTCAAGTCGCCAAATAATTTCTTCGTTGACTTGCTTTCAAACACAATCATTTTTTTTGTGGGCTTCGGTGCTAACCATTTTTTTAAATCTTTTCCATCATACACAAGTTTTAATACTTCACTATCTCCTAAATTTTTGTCTGTAACAAAAGCATCGTTCAAAGCGGTCTTAACTCCGTAATAGCATTTTCCAAATTGTGCTAAGATTGTTTTGTGATTTGAAATTTTATTATTCAGTCCGCTTCCTGTTTCATCAAGAAAATTCCATGCTTCATCTCTCAAAGATGATTGTTCTACACTGGAAAAAATTTCTTCGTTATTTAAAAGGGATTTGTCTTGAAAACTTTCTTTAGAAAATTTAAAATACTTAAAAGGATTTTTGTTTTCTGATTTTGCTTTTTCTGCAACAAGAATTATCGGGTAAGTTGTTGCTGCTTCAAATACAGTAACGCTTGTAAAGTCAATATACTTTCTAAAAGAAAAATTGCTTGTAACATATCCTCTTAAAATTTTACCTGCTGTTGTTTTATCAAATGTGTTATTGATAAAAGCAAAAATTCCTTTCTCTTTCAAAATGTTATTGCCTAATTCATAGAAGTAAGAAAAAATATCTCCACCTGAAACAAAAACTTTAAAATTCTCTTTCAGTATGTCCTTTAGCAGTCCTAATTCTTCTTGTCTTATGTAAGGCGGATTTGCAATTACAATGTCAAACCCTTCAAAATCTCCGTTGTTATTTAACACTTCAGGAAATTCAAATCTCCATTCAAAAGCATTTTTAAATGCTGCATTATTTTCAATTTCCTTTATCTCGTTTG
>JANLUX010000371.1:0-20584 GCA_031363705.1 Bacteroidota bacterium | reverse complement strand
GAGGTTCCACTCAGTTGTGCGCACCAGCTGGTCTTGCAGGTTATTTATGGAGCACCGGAGCAACAACACAATGTGTTAGTGTAAATTCAGCAGGAACTTATACGGTTACTGTAACTGGTTCTGATGGTTGTACCAGTAGTTGCAGTAAAACTGTTACTATTAATACCCCTCCAAGCTGTTCAATTACTGGCGATAATAGCTGCTGCGCAGGTGGAACTATTCAGCTTTGTGCACCAGCAGGTCTTGCAGGTTACTTATGGAGCAATGGAGCAACTACTCAGTGTATTACTGTAAGTGGTAGTGGCACATATTCTGTTACAGTTACTGATGCAAATGGTTGTACAAGCAACTGCAGCAAGAGTGTAACAGTTCATAACCCTCCAGCATGCAATATCACAGGTAATAATTTCTGCCAGGGTGGTTCTACACAGCTATGCGGTCCTTCTGGACTTTCAGGATATTTATGGAGTACAGGTGCTACCACGCAGTGTGTGACAATAAGCACGGGAGGTACATATACATTAACTGTAACAAATGCTAATGGATGCACAAGCAGTTGCAGCAAGACTGTTACATCATATCCCCCACCAACATGCAGTATTTCAGGTGGCAATTTCTGTTCTGGTAGTTCAACACAATTATGTGCACCTTCGGGACTTGCAGGTTACTTATGGAGTACAGGAGCAACCACACAGTGTATAACAGTAAGCACAGGAGGAACTTATTCTGTAACAATTACGGATGCAAACGGATGTACTAACAACTGCAGCAAAACAGTTAATGCAAATCAATTACCTACTTGTAACATCACTGGCGATAACAGTATTTGCCAGGGAAGCAATACTGTTTTTACAGCCTCAGGAGGAAGCTCCTACCTTTGGAGTACGGGAGCAACTTCAGCATCCATTACTGTTTCTAATGCAGGTACTTATACTGTAACTGTAACGAGCGGAAATTGCTCTTCATCCTGTACAAGAACACTCAATACAAACGGATGCGGCATAACGCTTCAAAAAGTTGCAGATATCTGTGAATTTCCGCAAGGAACGCCTACACTTGTTCATTATAAATATACAATAACCAATACGGGAAGCGCTTTCTCAGCTTCAGGAACTTTAGTTGATGATAATGGAACTCCAGGCAATACTGCTGATGATGTAACAGTTTGCAGTTGGGGACCAATTGCACCTGGTGATAGTACCACTTGTACACGTACGTTTACGCTTTCAAATACTACCACCAATATTGCAGTTGCAACAGGCACCTCTGGTGGTGTGCCGGTAAGTGCTACTGATTCAGCAACAGTTGTAGCCCTTAATTGCAATTGTACACTTTCCTACCCCGATAATAGCAATCTTCCACGATCGGCTGTAGTATTTAATGAACCTGAAATATTGGCAGCCACTGATCCCGGACCCACTCATTGTGCCTCAGCAGGATCTCAGTTAAAACTTTGGTATAAAGATGAACATGCAATGTTACTTGGCATCAGGGAGGTGAAAGTAAAAACTTCATCAGGTACCACCAGCACCTTTTATGCCGTTAGTCCTACTCCATCCAGCCCTACATGTATCAGCAATCCATTGGTAGGGGATACTATTTCAAGCGGTGACCAGTCAGGCAATGACGTAGCTGCGGGTGGCGGACGTCCAATATGGCCAGCAATATTTATTACCGATTTAACTGTGAACGGTGCAAACAGCCGGATTGGTGACTGGCAGCAAGGTGGAAAAGGAATACCCCCGAGCAAGGTATGCGGCACCTGGAAATCAGCGGTTAAAACAATTGACAAAACAAAAAATCCTCCTGAAACTACGATTATTACAGATCCAAATCCTCCTGACAATAATTGGAACCTGGGTAGCGGATCAGACGTTCCTCCTGGAGGCTTTAGTAGTCTTGGCACTGATAAATTTGGCGCTGAGGTAGCCTGGGATGTAAATGCTCTTGGATTAATTCCGGGGCATGATTACCGTGTGGTTTTCATGGTGCATGATGGCGACCAGAATAAATCCGGTGGCGATGTTGGTCAATCATGTACAACAATTCATATGTCGAATCCAAATATTATTTGTGTTCAGGACACACCACCTCCACCTGACACAAATCAGGTATGTTATGTAGGAACAGCTAATACCTATGTACATGCAACACAGCAATGGACTTACAACACCATCACAGATGCATACACTATCCGTACAACTTTCTCAAAGAATTTTGTAGATAACACCTATGGTACTAACGCTATCGGATGGCCTTCAGGTCATTCATTTGGCAACCTTACAGGATCTGATAAACTCCAAATGGCATTGTATGATGCAAACGCTGTTTTGAAAATGGAATTCAAGCTTGATTACATTTCATCCAGCAGTGCAGCGCCTTCCGGATACGCCTCCCTTGGTGTAAATGGTGGTGAAGGCGGAATGCTCACTGGCAATGCCAGTGATGTGTTAAGTGCAACCACATCTATTGATAAAAACCTCAATACCTATGGTTATGTACTCACCACTAATTCTCCTGCAACCAATTCAAGTTATACACCAAATCCAACTTATCCGAACTGGATTTATGATGTATGGTATGAGGTTACTGTTAAAGCATCTGTGTTCGGTTCTGCTGGTTTCGGCAGACCTGTAATTACTTCAGTTCATGCAAGTCCGAGCAAAACAGGCAGCAATACCGAAGTGGTTGTTGATACTGCCTGTATCCCTAATGCTCAACCGTTGCACCTGGGTAATTTAGTATGGTTTGATATTAATAAAAACGGATTAAAGGATGTTAATGAACCAGGTATCAAAAATGTCACTGTTAAGCTATACAATGATGCTAACAATGATAACACTCCTGATGGCTCTGCTATCAATACCACCACTACAAATACAAGCGGTCTGTATGGCTTTAATGGATTAACACCGGGTAATTATATCGTAGGTGTAGTGATTCGTTCCGGAGATACCTTGGTTACAATTAATGGAGGCGATCCCGATAATAATATTGATAATGATAACAACGGATTAACTGTGGTTAGTGGTGAAGCAAGAAGTAATGCTGTTACTCTTGCATTTGGTACCGAACCAACCAATGATGGTGACGGAAACGATGGAAACCTGTCTGTAGATTTTGGTTTCTATACTTCCAGTGATACTGATAAGGTTTGTTATGTGGGTATATCGCATAGCTACGTTCAGGCTTCACAGCAATGGACTTATAATGTAACTGCTAATGCATACACTATCCGCACTACTTTCTCAAAGAATTTTGTAGATAACACCTATGGTACTAACGCTATCGGATGGCCTTCAGGTCATTCATTCGGTAACCTTACCGGATCTGATAAAGTGCAGATGGCTCTATACGATGCAAACGGTGTATTGAAAATGGAATTCAAGCTTGATTACATTTCATCCAGCAGTGCAGCGCCTTCCGGATATGCATCACTTGGTGTAAATGGTGGAGAAGGTGGTATGCTCACCGGCAATGCCAGTGATGTGTTAAGTGCAACCACTTCTATTGATAAAAACCTCAATACCTTTGGTTATGTACTCACCACTAATTCTCCTGCAACCAATTCAAGTTATACACCAAATCCAACTTATCCGAACTGGATATATGATGTATGGTATGAGGTTACTGTTAAAGCATCAGTGTTTGGTGCGGCTGGTTTCGGCAGACCTGTTATTACTGCAGTTCACGCAAGTCCGAGCAAGACAGGTAGCAATACCGAATTAGTACAAGATACTATATGTACTAATTCAGCTCCACGTTTGGCTATGGAAATGTTAAAACAAGAGACCGGTTTCTTAAAGGCATATCCAAATCCTTTCAATAATAATATTACCATTGCTTTTAGTGCTCCACAGGAAGGACAAGCAAACATTATGATATCAGATGTTGCAGGTCGCGTAGTTGAATCATTTAACCGCACTTCAGGTGTTGTAAATACCGGATCAAATTTAAGTCCTGGTATTTACTTTGTAACACTAACGCAGAATGGATTCAGTAAAGTAATTAAGATTATTAAACAGACTTCACACTAAATCAGAAGCGGTTTTAAATAACATAAGCAGGATGGCGAAAGTCATCCTGCTTTTTTTGTTTTTATAATTCTATCAAAAAGTGGAATCTCTTCCGTTCTGCCGAATTTAAGTAATAAGTTATGCTTAATCTTAATGAGGTTTAGAATTGTAAAAAAACCGGAATTAAATATAAAACTTGAAATCGATAAATGAAGTATAACATTTGCAGAAATAAATCAGCATAAAATTACAATGAAGAAAACACTATTATTTGTTCTCTATCTACTGAACCATTTTCACCTTTCGGCTCAGGGAATTTTGGAAGGAAAGGTGGTTGATAAAGATGAAAATGGACTTGAAATAGTAACTGCTTTATTCCAGCTGAAAATTTAACAGTTATTTATAATTCTCTTAAATGAAACTTTTTTTACATATAATCGTAAATTCATAGTGTTAACAAAACAAGATTATGCCCTTAAAACTCAGATTAATCAGTATTACATTATTCATTACAGGTTTATTCATTACAAATCAGATAAACGCTCAGGGATTGGTGAGAAAGGTAAATGAGAAATTGATAGCCAAATTTGAAGCGGCTGATTTAGTTGATAATAGTTTTGGTTTCAGCAAAAACCATAAAAGAGTTGCCTACACTCAACGGGAAGCAGGAAAGAAGGCTGCCGTGATTGATGGTGTAAAAGAACGAATGTATGATAACATAACTTTCCCGGTGTTCAGTATTGACAGCCGGCATGTTGCCTATGCGGCACGTAACGGATCAAAATGGTTCATCATAGTGGATGGCAGAGAAACTGCTTTGACTGATACCATCATAGACATTGTAATTGTTCTATTTAGTCCTGATGGAAAGAGCATCGCCTACATTGAAAATGAAAACGGTAAATTTTCAGTAGTAAATAATGGAATTAAAGGAAAGAGTTATGACAGTATTGATGAAAACAGTTTACTATTTACTCAAAGCGGAAAGGTAGCTTATTCAGCTTCAAGGAGCAAAAAGCATTTCATTGTTTTTTCAGGCTATGAAGAAAGTGAATATGATCAGGTAGGTTTTCCGGTTATAAGTTCCGATGAACAACATATTGCCTATTGGGCTGTTCGTAACGGGCATGGCTATGCCGTAATAGATAAGCAGGAAAGCAAACCTTATGACGAGGTAAAATCTGTTGCCATAAGTGCGGATGGCAAACACTATGCGTTTCAGGCAACACTCAATGGCAAGCAAATGGTGGTTTATGATGGCAATGAAGGTGAAAAATATGAAGTAGTTCATTCACTTTGTTTTACCGCTGATGGTCTGCATTTAGCATATGGAGTGGAGGTGGCCGCAAAGGACAAAGAAGGATTTACGCACTATTTGGTTGCTGACGGGAATAAAATGGGTGCTTACGAAACAGTAGTGGAAGGAAGTATTCAGTTTAGCCCCGATGCAAGTCGCGTTGCATGCAAGGTGGAACGACATGATGAATTTATCCTAATGGTGGATGGAAAGGAAGGAAAACATTTCAGCGATTTGGTTCAGGGAACCATCGTTTTTAGCCCTGATAATCTTCGTATAGCCTATGCCGGAGAAGAAGATACGAAACGAAAAGTTTATGAAGATAATGTGGGAGGGGATGCTTTCGATAATATTCTTTCGGTAGTTTTCAGTCCCGATAGCAAACGAATTGCTTATGTGGCTAAATCAGGAGATAAGGAGTTGGTTGTAGTGGATGGAAATAAGGGAAGAATGTACGATGCTATTTTGGGAAACGGTGAAATTGTTTTTGATTCTCCGGGTGCGTTCCATTATTTGTGTATGAAAAATAAAAACATCTATTTAGTTGAAGAAAGTTTTCATTAACGCAGAACCTGCTTAAATCAATAAAAAGCAGGATGGCGAAAGTCATCCTGCTTTTTTTTGCCTGGTTCCCGGTGAAAGGATTGTCAGGCTTGTTGTAACCTAAAACCGGGAATAGATGTATAAGTGTAAACTCCAGTTAAATTAACTTATCTATTTAATAATGATTGCGAAAATTGAAATTTGAGATAGCGAAAATATATAAAACAGTCTTGAGATACAGTCTCCAGAAGAACTTCTCAATGACGTTGTTTAAAATGAAAAAAAAGGAATTCGAATGAAACTACATCAACATCCTGTTACAACGGTACGGTTGCGATTGAAGATGGCGTTATTGATAACGTCAGGTCTTACGATTGCAGTTTTTATCGTTTCGTTATTCTATGGAACTATCGGTACTTCTAACCTGGCAAAGGCGACTACCACCGAAACTATTGATTCAGGTTCCTATATTGTAAATATGGGTGTTACCCCACAAACAATAGGAAACGGATTAAAACCTTATGGTTTGGTGTATGATATGATTGTAAATTATTCAACCCCGGTGAAGTGGGTTATCGAACCTGCTAAAGCTAAGGATGGAACGGATTTTACTTACAATGCTGTTGCTTACAAAGGAGGACCTTTCATCATTCCTGCAGCCAATATAACATCAACTATCAAAACCCGGATTACTTATTGGCAAACTCAGGGGGTGCAAGGCATTTATACTACATCAGCCGTTTCAGTGCCTGTATACACTACCATGACGAACTTTCCAAAGATGACAATTGATAATTCAGATGGCAAGCAAAACATTATAGCCGGTTATTTTTCTAATGCGGGAATACCGACCACGTCCTATACATTAGGTATTCCTACAGCACTTAGCAATTGTCATGATCTTTGGATAAATCCGCATGGCGACCCTGTTTGGTCAACCCACGGAAGGCTTTATTCTTTTGTTTCAAATGATGGCTCCTTTATATGGTCGCAGTGCCATGCAGTGAGTGTGTTAGAAGGGTGTACTAATCCATCTTCCCCATTTGAACAATTAAATTTTCTTACTACTAACGGATTAAAATGTTATAGTGGTGGCAAATGTGCACCCGGCAGTACTGAAACACATGGTGGCAATGCAACAACTCCTTTCATTGAATATTACCCGGCAGACCCTATAATGCAATTTATGGGAACTATGGATGGCGCCACAACAGGCGGATCTGAGAATTGGTATCAACCTAACTCAACTGGGGCATGGAGGGCTACCACAAAGGTGCTGGTGGCTTCTTCAGATGGGGTTTCACCACGGCAGGGAGTGGTGATGGTTTATGGCCCTGCTTATGGTTTACCTGGAAAGGGTTGGGCAATGTATGAAGGAGGACATGATTTGGATGGCAGTGGATCCACAGCAGAAAAAGTAGCTGCGCAAAGGGCTTTTTTTAACTATATGTTGTTTGCAGGCATTACCAAGCAACTTAAAATTTCAAACCTTGTAGCACCTACTTCTTTTAGAAGTTTGGAAACCAATGCTCTTTCTTTATCAGTTTCATCAGGTACTCCCGCTTATAGTTATCAATGGACTTCATCAGTGGGCGGTTCGTTTAGCAGTGCAACCAGTGCCAGTACTAATTATACAGCACCAACGGTTAGCAGCATTACTGCGGGTGTGTTTACCTGTGTAGTGACAGATGTTTGTGGCAGAAGAAATTTTATCACCAGTCCGTTTATTATGACACCAAGTGCCTTGCCTGTATCACTCGTTGATTTTACGCTTGCACTTAATAAAAACAATACAGTGAGCTTAAAATGGCAAACTGCTTCAGAAAAAGACAATGATTATTTCACCATTGAACGGTCAGGTGACGGCAAAAATTTTATGCCCATTGATCGTGTTGACGGAGCAGGAAACAGCAATGTGATGAGAAGTTACACATATAAAGATGAGCAACCATTGGCTGGCATTTCATATTACCGTTTAAAACAAACCGACTTTAATGGTGACTCCGAAACCTTTAAAGTGCTTTCAGTTAAAATAGCTGATGTGAAATATGATAAGCCCATTAAGGTTTACCCTAACCCTTTCAAAAATTATTTTACTCTACAATTTGAAACGGACGAGGACAAAGAAGTGAGCATAATGCTTTATAACTTAAACGGAACCCTGATTCGTAATGAAAAAATAATGGCAACGAGTGGAAATAACAGCTATCAATTTAACCCTAATCAGGAGCTTAAACAAGGTACTTACATTCTTAAAATTGCTGATGATAAAACCATTATCGGATCAGCTAAAATAAATTGCATTAATAATAATTAAAACAGATAAAAATGTATGCTAAATCACGTAAAACAAAATACAGCATCTCTAACCGCCAGCGGTTAACAGTTCGTCCACGTTTACTCACTGCTCTGCGGTTGCGCGGGTTAGTCATATCTCTTACTGTAATGTTAGCACTTGCAGGGTTTGTTTATTTCAATTTTGCCGTGCAAACCCACATTGCAGCTTATTCACCGGGGGATTACCGAAGCAGGCAATCAGGTTATTGGGAACAGACTTCTACATGGGAAACTTATAATGGAAACAGCTGGAAAATGGCGGAGCACCAACCTGATGGTCAATCAAAAATTACAATCTGCCACGCCCATGTTATTATCTCCAATGACAAAACAATAAAGAATAACCTTGTTATAGAAAAAGGAGGACAAATAATTTTCACCCCATCCCAAACTCCTTCGGTTACAACTAAACATTAACACATCTTAGTCACTTTATTTAATACTGATGGCAAGAATTGGCTATGTCTTGTTGTTATCTCAGGATTGTTATTTTTAACCGCTATTTACCGGTAATCACTCTATAAACAACATGCTTTCAAACATTGTATTAATCATTGATGATGATGAGGATGACCGCCAAATGTTTGCCGAAGCACTAAAAGAAGTAAACCCTGCCTTCACCTGCAAGCAGGCTTATGATGGAATTCATGCACTTGAACACCTTGAAAAAACGGTGTTAATCCCTGATATCATTTTCCTGGATGTAAACATGCCCCGCATGGGAGGGCTTGAATGTTTAAAGAAAATAAAAGAAATACCCCGTTTAAATAAAATTCCGGTGGTTATTTATTCTACTGCAAATACTCCGGAGCTGGAGCTGATGGCTCACCGCTATGGTGCTGCCTGTTTTATAAAAAAGCCATTACATTATAATGAAATAGTTAATTGTATAAGAACACTTATAACGGAGTACATCAATTAATCAGCCCGGCCCAAACTGCGGCTTTGCGGGCATGGTTTTGTTGTATGAATAATTTTTAGGTACAAGAAAGGAGAGATGAACGATAAGCAAATTCACATTTTACATATTGAGGATGATAAGGTGGATAAAATGGTAATGGAAAAATTATTGAAAACCGTAACTACTGTTGCCACTATACATCATGCGCAAGACGGGCAGGAAGCATTGGATAAACTCAGAGGCACTAACAAGCACGAGAAACTTTCTCCCTTTCCTCAAATTATTCTTTCAGACATTAACATGCCACGCATGAGCGGGATGGAGTTTTTAAAAGCACTGCGCGCTGATGCTGAACTTAAGCACCTGAGTGTTTTTTTGTTTACCACATCCAAAGATGATCATGACCTGTACGAAGCTTATCAATACAATGTAACGGGTTACATTGTAAAGCCATTAAACATCATCCAGGTGGAAGCGCTATGCAAAAGCATGGGTATGTTCTGGAATCTTTGCGAGTATTAATTCTGCGCAAAGCAACCAACTTCATCAGATATAAACATTGGCTAATTAGTTATTTTTGCTAACCCTTTACATGAGTTATGAATTCATCCCGTGCATTAC
The DNA here is from genome assembly GCA_031363705.1 of Bacteroidota bacterium. Lineage (GTDB taxonomy): Bacteria > Bacteroidota > Bacteroidia > AKYH767-A > OLB10 > JANLUX01. The sequence goes on along the minus strand of JANLUX010000371.1, from coordinate 10,869 downwards.
TTTTTTTTCTTACAACCATTTTATTATCGCTGGGTGCTAAATGTTCGTTTGCACAAAAAGTTTGGACATTAAAGGAGTGTGTTGACTATGCATTGCTTCATAACATAAGTATTAAACAAAGTGAAATAAGCACGGAGCTTTCGCATGTTAACTATGTTCAGAATGCCACCAATATGTTGCCTTCTGTCAATGGCAGCATATCACATACTTATAATTACGGACGCTCAGTAGATCCTTTCAGTTACACTTTTACAACTGAACAGATTCAGTCAGACAATTTTTCGTTGAATACAAACATTACCTTGTTCAATGGTTTTCAGATGCAGAATACTTTGCGTGAAAGCAAACTAAGTTACCTGGCCGGCAGATATGATCTTGAAAAAATAAGGAACGATATTTCGCTCAATGTAGTTTCTGCTTACCTGCAAATACTTTATAGCAACGATCTGTTAACAGCGGCAACAAACCGCGTGGATGAATTCACCAAACAACGTGATCGCACTAAACTTTTAACCGATGCAGGGTCATTAACCAAATCATCTTTTTTAGATGCAGAAGCTCAACTCGCCACTGAAGAATATAACCGTGTTTCAGCAGAGAATCAGCTTAACAGCGCATACTTAAGCTTAGCACAACTCTTGGAACTTGATAGTGTGACTTCAGTAAAAATAGCGATACCTGAAACTAATGTGAGTGATATATCCATCCTTAACCAGACTCCACAGTCAATCTTTGCATCAGCACAAAGCTTACCTGAAATAAAAAGTGCTGATACTAAAGTGATGGCTGCAGAAAAAAATTTAGCAGTTGCGCGTGGAGGGCGTTCACCGCGATTAACAATGTTTGGTTCACTCAGCTCAGGTTATTCAAGTGCAACACAACGCATAACAGATACCGTTTTCACTCCTCCCTATGGATATATTTATGAAAAAACTCCTTTTAACGACCAGCTAAATCAGAATTATGGAAAATCATTTGGCTTTAGTTTAAATATTCCTTTGTTCAACGGATGGTCAGCCAATACAAATATTAAACGTGCAACGCTGAATTTAGAAAACTCCAGATACAGTGCCGAATTGATACGCAATCAATTATTCAAAAGCATTCAGCAGGCACATGCTGATGCATTAGCAGCGCAAAAGAAATTTGCTGCAGCACAAAAAAGTCAGGATGCTTTTAAGGAATCCTATACTTATGCTGAAAAGAAATTTAACGCTGGTATATTAAGCTCTGTTGAATTTCTTACCGTGCGTAACAGTCTGAGTAAAGCAGAAACAGATTTGTTGCAGGCTAAATATGATTTTATATTCCGCATTAAAATTCTTGATTTCTATTCAGGGAAACCCCTTACACTTTAAATTTTTATGTTAACATTAATTGAAACTTTAAATCCTGAACTTTAAACTATAATCCCCCCATGGCAGTAAAGAAAAAATTATGGAGAAACATTGGCATTGCAGCCGGTGTTGTAATTGTTTTACTTGCCATTGCAAAAAGTGCAGGATGGATTGGCAGTAGCGATGCAGTTAAAGTAAGCACTGATAAAGTTTCCGTTCAGAGTATTACTGAAACCGTTTCAGCCAACGGCAAAGTGCAACCCGAAGTGGAAGTAAAAATCAGTGCTGATGTTTCGGGTGAAGTGGTGGAGTTATTTATTAAAGAAGGTGACCAGGTGCAGAAAGGGAAATTACTTTGCCGCATCAATCCTGAAATTTATATGTCAGGTTTGGAACGGATGAAAGCTGCCTTGAATGGTTCGCGTGCCAATCTTGAAAGCACCAAATCAAGACTGATACAAACGCAATCGCAATTTGCAAAAGCAGATGCAACATATAACCGCAATAAAAAATTGTATGATGACGGAGCAATCTCTTCAGCAGACTTTGAAGCAATAAAATCTGCCTGGGAAGTTGCGAAAAGTGAAGTGGATGCAGCACAGCAGGGAGTAGCTGCTGCTGATTTTAATGTTAAGAGTTCAGCGGCATCATTAAAAGAAGCAAATGAAAACCTTAATAAAACCACCATCTATGCTCCTGTTGACGGAACCATTTCAAAATTGAGTGTGGAGAAAGGTGAACGTGTGGTAGGAACTTCTCAGATGGCTGGTACGGAGATAATGCGCATTGCCAATCTGAATGAGATGGAAGTGAGTGTGGATGTAAGTGAAAATGATATCGTGCGTGTTCATTTAAATGACACTGCAGATATTGAAGTGGATGCTTATCTCGATCATAAATTCAAAGGCATTGTAACCGAAGTTGCCAACTCTGCAAATGTTACAGGATTAAACACTGACCAGGTTACAAACTTCACAGTTAAGATACGTATCATGCGCGATTCTTATCAGGATTTAATTCCTATTGATAAACCAGATCAGAGTCCTTTTCGTCCCGGTATGTCAGCCACTGTAGAGATCCGAACCAAACATGTTGACAATGTGCTTGCCTTGCCTATTCAGGCTGTAACAACAAGAGATACAACCAAACGCGCCAATGAGAAACGTGTTAGCCGTGCGGGTGAACCTGCTCCTGAAAAAGAAGAAGCAACCAATAAAAATGAGAAACCGCGTGAATGTGTGTTTATTGTTAAGGATAATAAAGCAATTCTCACTTTAGTGAAAACCGGGATACAGGATAACACTTACATCGAAATAAAAGAAGGATTAAAAAAAGATGATGTGGTAATAACAGCACCTTACAATGCTATTTCTAAAACATTAAAAGATAAAATGAATGTTAAGGTGGTGAAGAAAGAAGACCTTTTTGAAAAAGAGAAAGAATAAAAATTTTTATCGTCATTGCGATGAACAAGTAATCTTAGGAAATAAACAGAAGGGCTGTTCATTGCATTAACAACATTATAAAATACATTGGCATTAATACTTCACATAGAAACCGCAACCGATGTTTGTTCTGTTGCACTGGCATCTGATGGTGCTTTAATGGATGAGATGCATGCAACTGAAGCAAGATCACATGCAACACAACTCACACTATTAATTGAAAAAATCTGTAAGCAACATTCCATTTCTTATTCCTCATTAGATGCTGTGGCTGTAAGCAAAGGTCCTGGTTCTTATACCGGTTTACGCATAGGTGTTGCTACCGCAAAAGGATTGTGCTATGCACTGGAAAAACCTTTAATTGCAGTGAATACGCTGGAATCTTTTACACATGAATTGCTGTTACAAAAAAATAACATTGCCAATAAATTATCATCCGCTGATTTATTTTGTCCCATGATTGATGCAAGACGAATGGAGGTTTACTGCGCTTTGTTTAATCAGCAAAAAGAATTTGTGCGCGAAACAAAAGCGGAAATCATTACGGTACAATCATTCGCTGAAGAATTACAAAAACACAAAATAGTTTTCTTTGGTGATGGTGCCTCCAAATGCAAATCCTTTTTACAACATCAAACCAATGCTGTTTTTATTGATGATTTTTTTCCCTCCGCACGTGGACAAATTGAAATTGCATCAAATGCTTTTCAGCAAAATAATTTTGAAGATATTGCCTATTTTGAACCTTTCTATCTGAAAGAGTTTGTGTCACATTAACTTCACGAGGAAGTAACCTGCTTTTGGTGCATCGGTCGAAAAACAAAAGGCACTATACTCAGCAATGCTCCCATCCCTATAAGTATAAACATTAAGGAAAGACTGCTAATGTTTCTAAGGAGCAAAGCCAGCATGATGAAAACAATATTTATAAGATACAGAGTCAGTGAAGCTTCACGATGAGTTAACCCACGGTCAATAAGAAAATGATGCAGGTGATTTCTATCAGCAGAAAATGGCGAACGCTTTTTCATAAGCCGGATAATAAATACCCGAAGGGTATCAGTTAACGGATAAATTAAAATAGCAATGGCCATTGCCGGACTGGAACGGTAAGGAAACGCATAAGGCATTGCTTCATAGCTTAACTCAATAAAATTAATGGTGAGTATGGAGAGGATAAGACCGACAACCAGTGAGCCTGTGTCTCCCATAAAAATATTTGCAGGAGAAAAATTGTAAACCAGGAATGCAAGCAAGGCACTGAACAAAGTAAATGAGAGAATGCAAAGTGACAGCTGGTTGTAATTATAAAACCAAAGCCCGAAAGTAAACGAAGCGATGGCGCCAATTCCACCTGCCAAACCATCAATACCATCAATCAGGTTATAAGCGTTGATAATTACAAGTATGGTGAAAACAGTAAGCGTTACACTGAACCAATAAGGGATTTGAGTGATGCCTAAAATTCCATACATACTGGTGATGCGGATATTGGCAAAAAAAGTAATAATGATAGCTGCCAGAATCTGTCCGTATAATTTTTTATGCGCGGTTAAGTGTACAATATCATCTTTGATACCAATAAAAAACATAACAATGATGGCAGCTATAATGTATTGGGTGCCGGTATAATCAAGTCCTGCCGACCAGAAGGTGTAAGAGAAAACAACACCTGCAAAAATGGCAAGCCCTCCTAAAGTCGGTATGCTGGAAGCATGTGCTTTGCGTTCATCTGGTTCATCAAAAAGATTTTTAATAATAGATACACGGATAATAGAGGGAATTGCAAGAAAGGTAATTGCAAAAGCTGTTATACTGGCAAGAGTAATATTGAGCATTAGAAACTATTGTTTGGGAGTAAGTTACTATGCAAAAAGCACGAAGTAAGAATAAATTTTGGTCAAAGCTACGTATTTCATCGTGAGTGATTTCTTGTTTGAGGTGTTTATTCTAAAAATCATAATACCGGTTGAATAAATGTGTTTTAATCCCACCCTGAAAAACCAATGCGTTTTTTGTTTGGAATATGTTTTTTTGCTGACGTGCTGTCACATCCACAAATACCCGGAGAGCTGTAACCGGGTTTATCACATAACCGATTTTGAGGTTTGCAATTATCAAAGTGTTTTCTAATCCCTGCCCCACAGTGTTGTTGAATTCCTGATAATGCTCATTATAACTGAGATACACATTTTGCCCGAAGTTTACTCCTCCCGTGTCAGTACCGAATGTTGCGTAACTCAGTCGTGCAACTACATCCACTTTTTTCCAGGAGTAATAAATAAAATTAACTGACTCCCAGAAATTTGCGCCAAGCGGATGTGCAAGTGGCTGCCTGAAGTGCGCATAATTTCCAAGTGTTTCCCGATGCTGGTAAGTATAAGGTCTTACATAATTAAATTCGGTTTGAAAATGAAAGTTTTTTATCCCGAATAAATTATAAGATTTGAATCCTCCCTGTAAACCATGTTTATTTGCCCACCATCCATCTCCTTTTACTACATGACGAAGTACAAACTCATCCAACATAAGTTGAGCATATAAAATATTGCGACTGTTAATTTTTAATTTTCCGTTAATGCCAAGCAATACATTATCCGGTGAACCAATATTGTATTCAACAGGACGGAAAAAAATAAACGGATTAAGATAGTTGATATCATAGCCACGTGCTCCTGATGCAGAATCAGCATGCCATATAACAGCTTCCATCACACCAAAAGTTACATGTTTACCAATGTTGAGATCGAGATAATGGAACGAACCATACTTTCTGCGAAACGGATGTGCGTCAGCCCCATTTCCGTTTTCAAGATCCTGCATCACGGTATATAAATTTACATAACGGATATGCCAGAAGTCAGTGATGATTTTTAAAAAAGGATAAGGTGTTGAGTTATCACTTAACAGTAAAGAACGATAACCATCCCCGATAAAATTCCGGTCCTGACCTGCCTGGAATGTAAAATGTTTTCTTAAAGCATAACTGATCGTGCCGGTTGACATTGCAAAGTCATAACTATCAGTTGCTTTTTTAACACGTCCCTGTCCCGGTGCTACACTTGTTTTTTTTACAAATGAATCAACATAAGAAGGAAACATAGCCAGGTTTTCATAAAATGTTGCATCAAATGAAAATCGTTTTCCAAATGTTCCGCCTATCCATACTCCGCGTTGATTGGTATAAATGTTTTTATCAACGGTTCCCTGCTCTCTCCCTCCACTGTATTCAAAAACATGATCGAGGTGCAGCACTACATCATCATCATTCACCTGTATAAGATGTTCCTTGAAAAGCTTTCTGCCAATTAAAGTTTTATTAAATTTTTTATCTTTTAAAACAGGATTGCTTAAAGAATCAAACGGAGTGTTTGCCATCAGATCTTTGCTTAGCCACGGTTTAACCGAAGTGTGAACATTTTCTAAAGTTACTCTTTGCAGAAATGGCTCATACTTTAAATTCATTTCGTTGCTAAGAGGAAGAAAATATTCCTGGGCTTTAGAAGTATTGGTTAGAAAGAAAAAAGTAATTGTGAGTAAAATAAGATATGCTTCGCGTCCCAGCATGACAAATTGTGCGAGTCTTGTCATGCTGAGGTACGAAGCATCTCTATAAAATTTATCTCCCATAATATTTTATACGATAATCAATATCAAAAATTTTTTCCTTTATAATAGATATGTATATATCCATCACCACCAGTATATTTAAGCACATCACCATTTAAAGTATAAGTGCTTACAATATCTGTAGTCACAGTCTTTATTTTTCCATTGTCAAACATTTTCAGCCTGCCTGAATTATCTAACCATGCAATATTGCTTCCGCTGATCTGATAGGATTTAGGATTGAAATTTTCCAGCTCAAACCTTGTTCCCTGAAACATAATTTGCAGTTTGTTCTCTGTAAAAAAAGCGCAGATGTTATCTTTCACAGTATATGAATCGGGAACGTAAGATTCAACCTTCAGCAATTTTCCATTGGTGTAAACCTTAAAAGCATTTTCATCACTCACATAAGCAAACACACTATCACCCATTTGCATGGATAGAGGAGGAAAGTTTTCCAGCGTCAATACTTTTCCGTTTTTGTAAAGCTTCAGTGTTTGTGTTGATCCATCCACATAAGCAACCATATCTCTTCCACAAACAAAATCCTTCGGTTCCCATTGTTCAAGTTCAAGTAATTCTCCATTTGTAAAAACTTTAAAATAATGCGAGCCGTTAATAAAAGCAACAGCATTGTCTCCTACTTTATAGTTTCCTAACTTACTTACTAATGTGTATTCAAGCTCATAAATCTGTCCGTTATAATAAGCTTTTAAAATATCAAGATTGTCTTCTTTGAAAATAACAATTTCATCTCCTAAAACATACTCTTTTAAAAAAGAAGTCAGCCGTTTTGATTTACCATTATCAAAAACATAAAGCGCCTGGTCTCGTTGATAGGTAATAAGTTTCCTTGAACTTTTAAACTGCAAATTGTTTCCTTCACCCAAATCAAATTTTTCTCCGTGATAATATCCTTTCAGGTTTGTTGCATTGTCAACATACACTACCGATTCACTGCTTACCACATAATCTTTCACCGCTTGCGATTCTAATTGGTGCGGCATTCCGTTTTCAAATACATAAAAATATTTTCTGAAATCTTCATAAGCCTGAACAAATTGCGCTGAAGCAAATCGATTTGCCAAAAGAAAAATAGTAATGAAAAGAATAAATTTAATGCGCATTGTAATTCTCATATAAAATATATTTCATTTCATAAGTATCAGTTAATTGCTTCAATGAAGTTCAGATAAACATTTACAAGTTTATATCCTTGATTCAACTTTAATACGTCAGCCCATACTTTATCAAGAAACAATTCCAACTCACTAAATTTCATATTTCCAATTCTTAAATGAATGACTTTTGGAGGAGATTTCGCCAATGCAATTCTTAATGAAAAATCTGAATCCTTAGTAATAATGGTCAAATTTTTATCTATTGCATAGCTCCATATTTTGTCATCTATCCAGGTATCGTCAATCTTGTTGAGGTGAATATATTCAGAAGAATTCCAAATTTTTAATTTGTAAGGAAGGTTAGCATCAATTAAAAACCGTACCAATTATGCAACAGATTTAAATGTGTAATTACGGTTCATTAATTCAATTGCAAATTGTAAACAAGCTTTAATATCATCGTCTTCGAGTGATGGATATTGATTTAAGATTTCCTCATGTGATTCTCCTGCACTTAAAAATTCCAGAATGGTTTGAACGGAAATTCTTTTACCCCTAATTGCGGGCTTTCCATTTAAAAGCTGATTGTCTATTGTAATCCTTTCTAATAGATTTTGCATTGTATTAAATTATGAATACCAAAGATAAAGAAAGTCGTATGAAAATATTTAATTATCAATTCGTCTCAATCACTTTAAAAATTTCATCAAGCTTGGGAGTTAAAATAATTTCTATCCTGCGGTTTTTTTTGCGTGTATCAGCAGTTGAATTGGGTCCAATGGGAGCAAACTCACCACGGCCTGCAGCAGTCAACCGCATAGGGTTTACTTTACTGTTGCTGGTAATAATCTTAACCACAGACGTTGCACGCATAACACTCAGATCCCAGTTATCTTTTACTTCTCCTGTTCCTTTCATCGGCACATTATCCGTGTGTCCTTCAATCAACACATTAATGTCAGGATTATTTTCTAAAACTTTAGCTAATTTTTTTAATGCTTCCATTCCTGATTGATCAACCACCGTGCTTCCTGATGCAAAAAGCAAACGTTCTTCCATTGAAACATAAACTTTGCCATTTTTTTGTTCCACTGTTAACCCGTTACCGGTAAAACCTTTTAAGGCATCGCTCACTGTTCTCTTAAGTGCAGCAACGGATGAATCTTTGCTGGCAAGTATCTGTTGAAGCTCAGCCAGTTTTTCTTCTCTGGATTTCAGTGTTGAGCTTAGATCATTCAAATTAGATTGTTTGGCATTCAGATCGCGTTCAAGTTGTTTTAATGCATCTTCTTTTTTTTGCAATTCCTCCTGTGTCATCTGCAATTGCTTAATTACTTTTTTTGTTTCACTCTGGCTGCCAGCTAATAATTTTTCATTGTTGTTGTTCAGCTTGTCATAAGAATTAGTAAGCGAGCTATAGAGCGCATTCATTCTCCTTATATCAGTTCCCAAACTAGTTGTATCCTGTTTCAGCTTATCAATATTTTTCCGGTCCTGTTCAACCTGTTCATTCAATTCTTTAGTTCGCGTTGTCATTTCCAGATTTGCGGCTCTGAGCTTTTCTACTTCTTCTTCGCACCTGGATTTATTAGATTTCAGCTCATTATACTGACGTGCCGGAATGCAGGAGGTTACAAAAAGGATTATTGCGAGGTAAAACAATATTTTTTTCATTTTCTGATTTTAAGATTGGCATAAAGATAGCGATAGGGAAACAGGCAGATTGACTTGTATGAATGTAATATTTAACAGAAATTTGTTGAAACATAATTGAGAAATATTGATATAATAAACTAAAAAGGAATAAAATTGTCTAAATGAATATAGCATCATTGAATTACGAATCCTTAAGAATATGCGAATCAGCGCCATTCGTACATTCGTTTTTAATTCGTAATTCGGTGATTTCACAAATACCATTATTCGATAATTTTAAAAGCATATGGATAAGCTGAGTGAAAACTGGATTACTGAAAAACACATTGATTTAGAATACAAACGGTATGTGTTGCTTGCGTATCTGCAACATGTGAGTGAGCAATTTGAAGAAGTACGCCTCTATCCAGCATTAAGCGAATTGGTAAATCACTACCGCAACTTAGTGGCATTGAAGGAAAACAAAAAAAATCTGTTAGATAGTTTTCCTGAGAAACTCACACAAACTGATCTGAATAATTTCAAGCTTGTTTATGAAAAGCTATGTGAAGACGACAAGCTGATGCAGGAGTTACAGTCAATCATTGAATTCAGCATACCACAGTTTCAGAAACATTTGAGTGAAGGAAAAAAGATTTACGATTTTATTGAATCCAAGATTAATATTTTTCCTGTTGGAATTATGCCGCTAAATTTTGATGCAGGTTATTTAATGTTAAAAAGCGGTCATCTGAACGAAACAAGAATATACGAATACCAGATTACCATTTTTGAGCAAAGCACTGAACGTTACCGCGGCATCAGCATGCAATACATTGCTTCTTATGAAAAAACCCTGAACAACACTTACGAGAATATAAAGCGTGACTTATTGTTGTTCAACAAAAATTTTCCAAACCCTGCAACCTATGTTGTTGAAACAGATTTGGTTTTACCGATTGATGATACACTGCTTCCTTTAGCCAAGCGAACGCTGGTTAAATATATCAGTACGCAGGCGTAAAGATTGGGTAAAGATTCTTATCCTTAAAATTAGTTAAATGGCTTTGCTTAAAATAATTAATTTAATACCGGATGCTTTAATATAATGAATGATTATTTTTTCAGCTTCTTCATTTCTTCAGCTATTGCATTTGCATCAGCATCATTCAGTTTCTCTAATTCATCAATGATATTTTGAAAATCGTTTTTATCGCGATTCTGGCTGAGCTTCCATTTGCCTTCTATTTTTTCAATACTTATTTCAAAACCAACAATCCCTTTTATTTGCTGACGTGCATAATCACCCATTCCTTCTATTGTAACAGGATTTTTTGAAACCACTTCATATTTATTTATGAGGTTTTTCAGTGATGCATATACTTCTTCCTCAGTAAGAATTTTGATTTGTCCATATACATGCACAGCAATATAATTCCATGTGGGCACATTTATATGATTATACCACGAAGAAGAAACATAACTGTGTGGTCCGCTAAAAATGGCAAGTGCCTGATGATTGTTTTCAAAGCTTCGCCATTGAGGATTTCCACGTGCAATATGACCGCGTAAAACTTTTTCTCCATTGATAGCAGTTTCCAGTTCCAATGGTAAATGTGTAGCTACAGGTTTTTGCCCGTCATACGTTACCAACACAGCAAAAGTGTTTTTAGAAATAAATGCTTCTATTTCTTGTTGGTTATTATTTCTGAAATACTTTGG
>JANLUX010000321.1:0-36581 GCA_031363705.1 Bacteroidota bacterium | reverse complement strand
ATCACGCATCAATCGCTCCACATGAAAATCTTTTACATATCCATAGCCGCCATGTACCTGCACTGCTTCAATGGTAGTATCCATTGCCACTTTTGATGCAAACAATTTTGCCATTGAGCTGCTCAATCCATAATCCATTTTATGGTCTTTCATCCAGGCAGCTTTCAGGCAGAGTAAACGGGCTGCTTCAATTTGTGTAGCCATGTCAGCCAGTTTAAATTGTATTGCCTGGTGCTGAGATATTTCTTTACCAAATGCTTTTCTTTCTTTTGAATATTTTAATGCTAGTTCATAAGCTCCTGATGCAATGCCTAATGCCTGTGATGCAATTCCTATTCTTCCGCCTGTTAAAGTTTTCATCGCGAACTTAAATCCAAAACCATCTTCACCCACACGGTTTGCTTTCGGCACTTTTACATCAGTAAACATTAAAGAATGCGTATCGGAACCACGGATGCCTAATTTATTTTCTTTTGGACCTACTGTAAATCCCGGCATTCCTTTCTCTACAATCAAACAATTAATTCCTTTATGTCCTTTGGCGACATCCGTTTGTGCCATCACTAAATAATACGTTGCAGTATTTCCATTGGTAATCCAGTTCTTTGTTCCATTCAATAAATAATGATCGCCCTTGTCCACCGCAGTGGTACGTTGCGAAGTAGCGTCTGATCCTGCTTCGGGTTCTGATAAACAAAACGCGCCTATCACTTCTCCCTTTGCCAATGGCACTAAATATTTTTGTTTCTGCTCTTCTGATCCGAATGTTTCAAGCCCCCAGCACACCAACGAATTATTTACACTCATCACCACAGAACAGGACGCATCTACTTTTGAAATTTCTTCCATAGCAAGCACGTATGAAATTGTATCCATTCCACCGCCACCATATTTAGGGTCAACCATCATTCCTAAGAATCCGAGTTCCCCCATTTTTTTTACCTGTTCTTTCGGAAATTTTTGCTGGTCATCACGCTCAATCACTCCGGGCAAACAATCATTCTGTGCAAAATCGCGTGCAGCTTTTTGTATCATCAGATGCTCTTCGCTTAATTCAAATAACATGGTTTTTTATATTAGAGTATGTGGCGAAAATAGCTTAAAGAAAGGAAATGATTGTTAAGTTGAATTGCTACATTTCTAAATTGTTGGCTTTCGCTCAACATAGCAATTTAGCATTGAAACCATTTGGTAATTCAACAATTGAGTAACATTGTAAAATAAAATTATGACTGAACTTCCTTATTCTGCAATCGGAATAATGTCGGGTACTTCGCTTGATGGTGTTGACCTTGCTTATTGCATTTTTTATAAAACGAATGACCATTGGAACTATAAAATTGAAATAGCTGAAACAATTCCTTACACTGATGAATGGAGAATGCGGCTTTCATCACTAATGCAATCAGACGCATCCACCTATGCTCAAACCCATGCAGAACTCGGAAAATATTTTGGAACACTTGCAAAAAAATTTATTAATCAGCATCAGCTAAAACCCAATCTTATTGCTTCACATGGTCACACTGTTTTCCATCAGCCGCAAAAAGGATTTACTGCTCAGGTAGGAGATGGATCGCAGATAGCAGCATTAACGGGTGTTGATACAGTTTGCGATTTCAGAAGTAAAGATGTTGCCTTAGGCGGACAAGGAGCTCCACTGGTTCCTATTGGTGATCAGCTTTTATTTAGTGATTATGATATGTGCATCAACCTTGGTGGAATTGCAAATATCTCTTACCAAAAAAATAATCAACGCATAGCTTACGACATCTGCCCTGTAAATATTGTATTGAATGAACTGGCATCGTTAACCGGAAAAATTTATGATGAAGATGGAAGGCTTGCTGAAGCAGGATTTGTCGATAAGGATTTATTAGATGCATTTAACAACCTTGAATATTATAAGCAATCACCACCCAAGTCAATCGGTAAGGAATGGATTGACAAAAGTTTTTTGCCTTTGGTATATGATTCACCTATTTCAGTAGAAGACAGGGCAGCAACTGTATGCGAACATATTGATGAACAAATTTTAAAAGCGATTAATGAAGCAACGTTGGTTTCCGCAAAAAACACTTCGCTAAAAATTTTAATTACCGGTGGAGGAGCTTTCAATAAATATCTGGTACAGCTCTTACGTAAAAGCACCTTTCATCAAATAATAATTCCTGATGAACAGACAATAGCATTTAAGGAAGCGTTGATTTTTGCCTTCCTTGGTGTACTTTTTTTGTGTGACGAGGTGAATGTGCTAAGCAGCGTAACGGGAGCAAGTCGCAACCATATTGGTGGTGCGTTTTACAAAGCGTGAAGATTAATAATCATCTTCGTCTTCGTCCATGCCTTCGAAGTCGTCAAAGCCTTTGAAGTTGTCCTCCATCGTTTCAGGATCCGGTTCTTCGTCCTCATCTGAATCGAAATGGAGATTCTTGAGTTCTTTTGACTTCAGCGGTTCCATTTTTCGCGAGCGGTTCATTTCGGTGCCCGTTTTTTTTGACTTGGAAGCAGGCGCTTTTTCTGTCTTCTTTGTTTTCATTTATTGTTTAAGTAAAAGATAGGATCAGAGGCGTATAAATTATTGTGTTAATTATAAATTTAGTTTGCTTTTAAAGATTTCTTTTTGTGAAGTAATTAATCTTTATACAAGACAAATGTAAAAAAGTTTCATTTTAGAAAAAACAAATTTTTTCTTTGACTAATAATTAATTTCCTCCGGTTGCATAAATATGTGCTTTGGCGAGTCAAACATCGTGAAATATTTTTTTATTCCAAACTGTGTTCTCTTAAAACTTATTTGCAAAACTTTGTGTGATAATAAGCCATAAAAAAACCCCGCACTCTGCGAGGTTATATTTTACATTATGATATGATCCTGATCACTCCGGACAACAAGAGAATCAAATTCTTCTTCTCTTAGGAGGACGGCAGCCGTTGTGAGGAATAGGAGTTAAATCCACAATTTCAGAAACTTCAATTCCTGCTCCATGCAATGTACGGATAGCTGACTCGCGTCCTGAACCAGGTCCTCTCACAAAAACTTTCACTTTGCGAAGACCTAAATCATAAGCCGTTTTTGCACACTCACCTGCTGCCATCTGTGCAGCATATGGAGTATTTTTCTTCGATCCTCTGAAACCCATTTTACCGGCAGAAGCCCATGAAATAACCTGTCCGCTGGTATTAGTCAGACTGATGATGATGTTATTAAAAGTAGCGCTGATATGAGCTTCTCCTACAGCTTCAATTTTTACTACTTTCTTTTTTGCAGCTTTTCCTTTAGTTGCTGTTGTTGTTTGTTGCTTGGTAGCCATTTATTTTATTTTTAATAGTCCTGAATGATTCCTCATTCAATCAGTCGTTAATTTTTATTTAGTTACTTTCTTTTTGTTCGCAACTGTTTTGCGTTTTCCTTTACGGGTACGGCAGTTGTTTTTTGTGCGTTGCCCGCGAACAGGTAAACCCACACGATGACGGATGCCACGGTAACTGCCGATGTCCATCAGTCGTTTTATGTTTAGCTGAACTTCTGAACGAAGCGCACCTTCTACTTTAAATTTTTCGTTGATGATACTGCGGATGCTGTTGAGATCATTATCATCCCAGTTCTCCACTTTTTTGGAAAGGTCAACTCCGGCTTCAGTCAAAATCTCCTGAGCTGAGCTGCGACCAATTCCATAAATATAGGTGAGACCAATTTCTCCTCTTTTGTGTTTTGGTAAATCAATACCTGCTATACGAGCCATTTATTTTTTATTAATAATGAATAATGGTTAATGAATAATTTTTGTGTGAGTGCAGTAATTATAAATTGTTAATTATTAATTCTACATTCATTGTTTATCCCTGGCGCTGCTTAAAGCGTGGGTTCTTTTTGTTAATTACATACAAACGTCCTTTGCGTCTTACTATCTTGCAATCAACGCTGCGTTTTTTTAATGATGGTTTTACTTTCATTTTTCCAAATTTGATGATTTGGTGATTTGATGATTTGATGATTCATTCATTATCAAATTATCAAATTATCAAATCGTTATTTATATCTATACGTTATTCTTCCTTTTGTTAAATCATAAGGTGACATTTCAACTTTAACTTTATCACCCGGCAATATTTTAATGTAGTTCATGCGCATCTTGCCTGATATGTGAGCGATGATTTCGTGCCCGTTTTCGAGTTCTAATCTAAACGTGGCATTACTCAAAGCTTCAGTCACTGTTCCGTCCTGTTCTATGGCGGAGTTTTTTGGCATATCTTAATGAACTGTTATTAATGTATATTTTAAATATTCGTTTTTCTCTACTGCTTCATCTATAGGTTCAAACGTTGAGAGTACATCTGCCATCACATTTGTGATAGCAACAGTGTGTTCAAAATGAGCCGAAGGCTTTGCATCCTTAGTTACCACTGTCCATCCGTCTTTGAGCTGTTTCACATTTTTTGTTCCCATGTTTATCATTGGTTCAATAGCGATGGTCATTCCCGGTTTTAAAAGTGCACCCGAACCCCGTTTACCATAATTCGGCACTTCTGGTTTTTCGTGTAACTCCCGTCCAACACCATGTCCTACCAGCTCTCGTACCACACCATATCCATTTCGCTCTGCATGTTCCTGTATCACTGCGCTGATGTCACCAACCCTGTTTCCTGCTCTTGATTTTTCAACACCAAGCATCAGGCATTCACGGGTTACCTGCATCAACTTAAGTTTTGCCTCATCCGTTACACACACTGCAAACGTATAGGCTGAATCACCATGAAACCCATTCATAAAAACACCACAATCAACTGATATGATGTCTTCCTCCCTGATCTCGCGGTTACCCGGAACTCCATGTACAATTTCCTCATTCACCGAAATACACAACGAACCTTTAAATCCCTGGTATCCTTTGAATGAAGGAACTCCTCCATGTGAGCGGATAAAGTCTTCCGCAACTTCATCAAGCTTCCTGGTTGTTACTCCCGGCTTGATAATCGAAGCTACTTCAGCTAATGTTTTACCTACAAATAAAGAACTTACTCTTATTAACTCAATCTCCTCAGGAGTTTTAAATACGATTGTACCTTTTGCCATTAAGCATCCCCTGACTATTTATTTACATTGCTGCACCTACAGCTGTATTTCTACCTTTGATACGACCTGATTTCATTAATCCATCGTAATGACGCATCAATAAATGACTTTCTATCTGTTGTAAAGTATCTAATACCACACCTACCAGAATCAGCAGTGAAGTACCGCCAAAAAATTGTGCAAATTGTGAATTCACCCCTGCAATCATTGCAAACGAAGGCATAATCGCAACAAATGCAAGGAAGATGGAACCTGGCAATGTTATCTTACTCATAACATCATCTATAAACTCTGATGTTTTTCTTCCTGGTTTCACACCCGGAACAAATCCACCGTTCTTTTTCATATCATCAGCCATCTGGCTTGGATTAACTGCAATGGCAGTGTAGAAGTAAGTAAAGAGAATTATAAGAATTGCAAATATGAAGTTGTACCAGAATGAATGAAAATCTGTAAGGGCTGCTGCAAATCCCTGCCAGGTTGATGACTCTGGAAAGAATTGTGCTACCGTTGCCGGGATAAACATAATTGCCTGTGCAAACACAATGGGCATTACACCGGCTGCATTTACTTTTAAAGGGATATATTGACGAACTCCGCCATATTGCTTATTACCCACAATCTTTTTAGCAAACTGTACCGGAATTTTTCTTGTGCCCTGCACTAATAAAATAACCGACACTACCACTCCGAATAACGCAACAATCTCCACTAGGAATAAAACCAATCCTCCACCTTCATTCAAACGGCTCATAAACTCACCCTGCAATGCAAATGGCAAACGGGCAATAATTCCAGTCATGATGATAAGAGAGATACCATTACCAATACCCTTTTCTGTGATACGCTCACCTAACCACATGATAAATAAAGTTCCTGCAATAATGATCAGCGTTGAGCTAAACATAAAAAAGAAAGGAGAAATAATATCCGGGTTATTGTATGCAATAATTGCATTCGGAGCTTGTGCTCTTAAATTAATAAGATAACCAGGAGCCTGGAACATCACCACAATCACCGTAAGGATACGCGTGTATTGGTTGATTTTCTTTCTACCACTCTCACCTTCTTTCTGCAACTTCTGAAAATAAGGAACTGCAATACCTAACAGCTGCACAACGATGGATGCAGAAATGTAAGGCATAATACCCAGTGCAACAATCGATGCCTGCGAAAAAGCACCTCCGGCAAACATATCAAGCAATCCTAAAATTCCACTTGATGTTTGATTTTTTAATCCTGCCAATTGCTCAGGATCAACACCCGGTAACACTATGTGTGCAGCCAGCCGGTAAACTAACAGAAATAAAAGCGTATTGAGAATCCTGGTACGGAGTTCATCAATTTTGAAAATATTTCTAAGTGTCTGTATAAGGTTTTTCATAGTGGAGATTAAGCGGTTGCGATTGTACCACCTGCTTTTTCAATAGCAGATTTTGCTGTTTCTGAAAATGCGTGCGCCTTAACATTGATTTTCGCTTTTAACTCGCCACGTCCAAGAATTTTTACCATGTCTCTTTTAGAAGCCAATCCATGATTCACAAAAACAGTATGGTCAAATTCAGTGATTGAATGTTTATCTGCAATTCCTTGTAACACATCCAGGTTAAGTGCTTTAAATTCTTTGCGGTTAATATTCTTAAAACCAAACTTTGGCAAACGTCTTTGAAGCGGCATCTGTCCTCCTTCAAATCCTGCCTTTGCACTGTATCCGCTGCGGCTCTGCGCACCTTTGTGTCCGCGCGTAGAAGTACCACCACGTCCTGAACCTTGTCCGCGACCAAGGCGCTTATTATTTTTTGTTGAACCTTCTGCAGGTTTTAAGTTATGTAATTCCATTTCGATTATTCTAACTACAGGATTGTTTCATATTCAATTAAATACACTATTCCCCTAAAAAGGGACGGCAAAAGTAACAATTCTTTTCATTTATTCAAGTTGGTTAAAAAATAAATTCTTAACAAGCAAAAGCTCCCGTTATTATAAGAATTAATAACGGAATCCAGCGTTTTTTTTCGCATCTCCCCACAGCTCAGATCAATCCGGAATTGTGCAATCGTAATTGGTTGTAAAACCAATCGTTACTGGTACTTTGCTCCATGTTTCTATGGCGTTCCGGTGTTTTATTACAATGTAATAACTATTACCCTGCACATCTCCGGGAAATACAAAGCTTCCGTTGCCATTTATATCAATTGTTCCTGTGTTTGAATAAATGGTTCCGTAAGGCGAGGTGTCCGCATGTAACTCCACTGTTATTGTGTCGCATAATGTCGGATAACTTACCGGATCAACTACTGCCACCATACTATTTCCACCGTTGTAAAAACCTTCAATAAATGCTTTTAGCTGCAGGTTGATTGTGCAATTATTTACTGTTATTACAGGTGAATTTACACTCACCGTGCATACTGAACCATCTGTGGCTGTCACAGTATAATTTCCAGTGGTTGATGGTGTAACGGATTGCGCAGGACCATTTAGGTTGCCTGGTTGCCAGGAATATGCATAAGGCACATAAGGCACAAAACGATATGCAGTATTAGTGGTATTAAAATGAGTGCTGTTTCTGCCCGGCACCGCTATTCCTGTGGTGCCACCCTGGTTTTCTACTCCCTGAGTGGTAGTTCCAGCAGCATCATACCCTGATACATTACTAATTACTTGTGTATGTATCTCTATTTCATTAGATCCTTCTGATAATATAGCCTGCATAATAAAAGGATACGCGGTGCCGCCATAATGATAAGTGTTGTACCGTACTATCAGCTTGCGGTTGAGTGCAACTCCGGTATTAAAATAATCAATAACACTGCCTGCAATCGAAGGATTCAGGTCATTCCATGCCAATGCAATAAAATTATTTGGTGTAACCGTTGACGGGATAATTTGAGAATAATAAGATGCCGGCATTCCTGCACTAAAGGTGATGAATCCATTTGAACAGATATAAAAGTTGGTATAATTCTGCCCTGAAAAATTAAAAGTAAACCCAATCGGTTTAACGGTACTCATCTGGTCATCGCTTAATGCAACTGTTGTTCCGGTTCCGGATAATGGGGCATAAGGAATACTGTTAACCGTATAATTAATATAGTTACTTCCGCTGGCTGTAGCGGATAACAATACGGTATCCCCATTGCATATCGTATCTGTTGATGTAGTTACAGTTACTGTAAATGTTGAAGTCACTGTTATATAGTTCGGCTTCACCAATGTATTGGTTCCAAGTGGATTTGTCACTGTTAGCTGTACTGTATAGGTTCCCGGTGAGGTATAAGTGTGTGCAGGATTTTGAAATGTAGAGGTTACCTGGTCGCCAAAATCCCATAGCCAGTCAAATGCCTGCACTGACTGATCTGTAAATTGAACCGTTCCCCCGCACGCAATGGTAGTTTGATTTGCTGTAAAGGCAGCTACCGGTGGCTGGGTGGCTGGCATACAATAAGAGGGTAATGAAAAGTTTTCAGTTTCATCACCTGCTACATTTGCACTGCCCTGGTTAGCCTGAAAACCCATACCCCTGCGGGCAAACGCCTGCCATATTAAGCAGCGGTGTGCATTGTTATAAAGCATTTGATCCGCTAATAGAATGGCATCTCTCGCATCCAGAAAACCAGGTCCGCATGGCTGAAGTTTCATTCCTTCCAATACCAGTCGCATCGCAATATTATTTCCGGCTGTAGTATTTGCAGGATTGTTGTTGAAACCGTACTGATCAATTAATAACCACGACATATCCCAGATTGCATCGCACCATATTTCTCCCACGTTATGTACTTGTGAGCTTAATGCCAGGTGTCCATACGTCTGAGGGTTAACGCTCATATTGGTTGAATAGGGATAACGTCTTATTCCGGGTCCTGTAACAGGCTGTCCCTTGGCATAAGTTCCGATACCCCTTGCATCACTTCCCTGGTCACCCGGCTCAATTGTCATCATCAGTGCAAGCCAGTCGCTCCAGCCCTCGCCACCCTGTTCCCCATTAATCAGGCAGCTTGCCTGGGAGGGTCCTCCGGTAAGTCTGTTTGATAATCCATGTCCGTATTCATGGGCAACAATGCCATTATCAAAAGATCCGTCAATCTGGTTAGCCGTGCAGGTGGTGATGGTTGCCATTACAACTCCACCTGTTAAAGCTGTCTTAAGAGTGTTACCATCCGCCAGTGAAACAGATACACAAGGGATAGATAAAGCCGGTGACCCTGTCATGGTCATGGGTGCGCCAATTACATTATTTGCTATGATAACTCCTACCGCTCCTGCATTTTGTGCTGCTAGTGCTTTGGATCTGAAATTACACGTTCCGCGATCAATAAGTGCTATTTTTCCTGCAATGTTATTGGTTATTGCTGTGCAGGCATCGGTTACCGGACTCACACCATCATTCACTAAAATTAAAGTATCATTAACACTGCCTATACCGGTAAAGTCAGCAGTACCAGTTGTCATCGATCCGGTAAAACCTGATGATGATATGTTCAGGCTGGTGCATGTTGAGTTGTTGCCTGTAAACAAATACATCTGCATTCTGCCTGGGCTTCCATCCGGTGGTGTATTAAAATTTGCATTATTTGTTCCTGATCCGTCAAGTCCTTCTGCTTTCACATTATCACCTCCCAATCCTCCTCTTCCATAATTATTTTGCTGAAAATTACCTGCTGCCTCAGTAAAGCCTAATTGGTACAGATA
Organism: Bacteroidota bacterium; assembly: GCA_031363705.1. Taxonomy (GTDB): domain Bacteria; phylum Bacteroidota; class Bacteroidia; order AKYH767-A; family OLB10; genus JANLUX01. The sequence goes on along the minus strand of JANLUX010000321.1, from coordinate 26,812 downwards.
ATCATGAATGAGGTTGTTATCATAAAAAAGATTAGTAAGTGAGGCATCCTGGTTGGTAACAGGCGTTGCATTGGATGTAAATGGAAAATCAAAATGCAGGCTCGAACCCCCGTCTGGTGAATAACCCGGCAAATTATCATTATTCGCATCTTCATAAGCATGTACGTTATTCCCTCTGGTGATGGTATATTCACCTCCTGTTATCCCATCCTCATCATGCCATCCGTAAGGCGATGCAGTGGCATCAGCAGGATCGCTTAATAAAGTCCGGCTGCCAAAGGATTGCGCTTCCAATGGAAAAGCAAAAACCCTGTAATCAGGCACCACCACTGGCATAGCGTAAGCCCCTGACCCTTGTAAATACACATCATCATGCTCATGGGTGTTATCAAATTTACATTCAACAGTAAAATCGTTTTTATCAATAATAGCACCCGTCACAGCATCCACTCTCACATTCCACCAATGCGGTTCAGCTTTCATTTCTACACTCACATCCCAGGCCAGCAACACACCTCTTTCTGTTAAGCGATACACTAATTGAACCTTTACGGGAGTATTGGAAATAGCAGGGGCTTCATAAACAAAAATATTTTTCTCCATATCATGGCTCAGCAATTTTATAGTGTATAATTCAGCTTTGCCTAAAAGATTAAGAGCAAACTTCACCGCTGCTTCTGGCGTTATCGCTGGCTTGTCAGCATTTACTTTGTTTGCAATATGGTCAATCAGCCCCGGCTTAAAATATAACACCGCACCTTCTTTAATTACAAAAACACTTATTGCATTAAATACAGCAATGTGGTTGTGCCGTTGCTGAATATAATCATACGTAAGCCCTGTGGTTGCATCCGTGTATTCATCAGTAATCACAAAGTCATTAATGTCACTCTCCAGCCATTTGTTTTTTTCACGTTCAGCCGCCAGGTGCATTTTGATAACACTGCTATTCTTTTGCCCATACATCTTTGAAAACAATAAAACCATCAAAACAGTAAGGGTCATTATAGCTTTAAGAGTAACACTTTTATTCATGTTGTTGTTTTTGTGTGAAAGGATTAATGAGTTTTATAAATGCCTTGTTTCAAGAGCACATCAAGACAATTATTTTATTCAGATAATAGCAAGCGTGTAAAATACTCACCCGTGTCTTGTTTTTAATGGAAGCCCTAAGATAATAAAATTTCCTAGATTCTCTAAAAACAATAAGCGAAAAATTCAATATATAATACCTGGTTCAGCCCCCTCTTGTTTCGGTAAATTATACTAAGCTTCACAGGAAAAGAGGCATTGAGTTAATCACAAAAAAACCCCGCATTGCTGCGAGGTTTCTTAAATATCAGTATAGATTATTTAATTTTTAATTTCTAATTCTGCACTCTTAATTAACTTTCTACAGTTACCAAATGCGCAACCTTTGCTATCATTCCTTTAATCTGCGGAGTTAGTTCTTTCTCCACAGTTTTGTGCATCCTCAATCCCAATGCTTTCAGATTTCTTTTCTGAACTTCTGTACGGTCAATACCGCTTTTCACTTGTGTTATCTTAACTTTAGCCATTGCCTGTATCGTATTATCCGTTAAAAACTTTTGATAGTTCCACACCACGCTGGCTTGCAATTGTTGCTGCATCCCGCATCTTAAGCAATGCATCAATCGTTGCCTTCACCACGTTGTGAGGGTTAGAAGAACCTTTTGATTTAGCAAGCACATCAGTAATACCAACACTTTCAATTACTGCGCGCATGGCACCACCTGCAATTACACCGGTTCCCGGAGCTGCTGGTTTCAGAAACACACGTGCTCCGCCAAATTTACCATCCTGCTCATGAGGAACAGTTCCTTTGTAAATAGGTACTCTCACTAAATTCTTCTTGGCATCATCAATACCTTTGGTAACTGCGTTGGTTACTTCCTTCGCTTTACCAAGTCCATGTCCAACTACTCCTTTCTCATCACCTACCACCACTATGGCAGCAAATCCGAATGCACGTCCACCTTTAGTAACCTTGGTTACACGGTTCACGGCAACCAGCTTGTCATGTAACTCCGTATCTGTTGATTTTACCCGCTTGCTATTTTGAATCATTATTTTTTTGTTCTTATTACTGTTAGAAAACTAATCCGCCTTCACGGGCTCCATCGGCAAGTGCTTTAATTCTACCGTGGTAAAGATTACCACCACGGTCAAACACCACTTGTTTAATTCCTGCAGCTACTGCCTTTTCAGCAATTGCTTTACCAACAGAAGCAGCCTGCTCACTTTTTTTAATAGCATCTGCTTTCTCTTTTGAGCGTGATGATGCTGCAGCAATTGTATTGCCTGTAAGGTCATCAATCAGCTGAACATATATCTGCTTGTTGCTTCTGTAAACAGAAAGACGAGGGCGTTCAGCAGTGCCTGTAATCACCTTACGTATCCTGCTTCTGATTTTATCTCTCCGTACTAATTTATGGTCTTTCATTACCTTAATTGTTAATTCTTAATTATTAATTCTGCATTGAATCAAATTACTTCTTCGCTGCTGATTTACCTGCCTTACGTCTTAATGACTCACCCACGAACTTAATACCTTTTCCTTTGTAAGGCTCAGGCTCACGTAATGAACGAATCTTGGCAGCCACTTGTCCTATCAATTGCTTGTCATGGCTTTCCAAAGTAATTATTGGGTTCTGACCTTTTTCCTGGCGTGTTGCAACTTTAATTTCTGATGGCAATTCAAACACCACATGGTGAGAGTAGCCTAATACAAGATCCAACATCTGACCCTGGTTAGTGGCACGGTAACCAACACCCACCAGCTCTTGTTCTTTTTTCCAACCGGTGGAAACACCTACTACCATATTATTGATAAGGGCACGATATAAACCATGTTGTGCTTTATGTCTTTTTTGCTCGGTTGCGCGATCCAGAATTACCTCTGTTCCTTCAACTTTTACATTAATTCCATCTTCTATCTTTTGTGTCAGCGTTCCTTTTGGTCCTTTTACTGAAACTATTGAATCAGCAACTGAAACCTGAACACCATTTGGAATTGGTACCGGAAGTTTTCCTACTCGTGACATTTTCTTGAATTATTTTTCTTTTACTTATTACCTGATACTCGATTAATATATATAACAAATAACCTCGCCACCTACCTTCAGCTGGCGTGCTTCTTTGTCTGTCATCATTCCCTGTGAAGTGGAAATAATTGCTACTCCAAGTCCATTGATAACGCGTGGAAGCTTATCAGCATGAACATACTTACGTAAACCCGGACGGCTCACTCTTCTTATTTTAGTAATTGCAGATTGCTTGCTTACAGGATTGTATTTCAAAGCAATCTTAATATTGCCTTGCTTATTATCTGAATCCTCAAATTTATAGTTGGTGATATACCCTTTATCAAAAAGAATTTTAGTGATTTCTTTTTTTGTATTGGATGCAGGTATTTCCACTATACGATGATTCGCTTTTGAAGCATTTCGTACCCTGGTTAAGTAATCTGCTATTGGATCAGTCATTGTTTATATTATTTATTATACTGAATTATATTATTATTTTTTTTCTGACTGTTGACTGCTCCCGATGGATCGGGATATTAACTGCCAACTTATTTTTTTACCAGCTTGCCTTAGTTATTCCGGCAATTTTTCCATTTAAAGCCATCTGGCGAAACATTAACCTGCTTATACCAAACTGACGGATGTAACCACGTGGACGGCCTGTTAGTTTACAACGATTACGAACCCGTACAGGAGATGCATTACGAGGAAGCTTTTGCAATCCTTCATAATCATTTGCTTCTTTCAAAGCTTTACGCTTCTCAGCATATTTCTCAACTGTTCTTATTCTTTTCAGCTCACGCGCTTTTATTGACTCTTTTGACATGCGTAATTATTTACCTTGGTTTTTAAATGGCATTCCAAATTCTTTAAGCAATTCTAATGCTTCGTTATCTTTAGGAGCAGTAGTCACAAAGGTGATGTCCATTCCTGTAATTTTATTTACTTTATCAATATCAATTTCAGGGAAAATGATTTGCTCTGTCACGCCAAGTGTATAATTTCCACGACCGTCAAATCCTTTATCATTTATTCCTTTAAAGTCACGAATCCGTGGCAATGCAACAGAAATCAAACGATCAAGAAATTCGTACATCCTGTCACCTCTCAACGTTACCCGCACACCAATAGGCACGCCAGCACGAAGTTTGAAGTTTGAAATATCTTTTTTGGATTTTGTTGACACTGCTTTCTGACCGGTGAGAGTGCTCATCTCATTGATAGCGCTCTCAATCATTTTCTTATCAGTAACAGCATCACCCACCCCCTGGTTAAGGCAGATTTTTGTTAATTGTGGAACTTGCATTGAGCTTTTATAGCCAAAGCGCTCTCTAAGATTTTTTACAATCTCAGTTTTATATTTTTCTTTTAATCTTGGTGTATAACTCATGACTTAATAACCTCCCCTGATTTTTTTGCATAGCGAACTAATTTTCCGTCCACTACTTTGCGACCAACTCTTGTTGGTTTTCCACCCTTAGGATCAACAAGCATTAAATTTGAAAGATGAATCGGTGCTTCTTTCTTAACAATTCCTCCCTGTGTATTTTTTGCATTCGGACGGCTGTGTTTTGACACCATGTTTACTTTTTCAACATATGCCCTGTTTTCGGTAGGAATAACGTCCAGCACTTTTCCTTGCTGACCTTTTGAATCCCCGCTTATTACCTTCACCATATCGCCTTTGCGAATTTTCAGCTTAGGCTGTTGTATATTTTTACTTTCCATTTTTATAATACCTCCGGTGCTAACGAAACGATTTTCATAAATTGCTTTTCACGAAGCTCACGTGCTACTGGTCCAAAAATACGGGTACCGCGTAATTCATCTTGATTGTTTAATAGTACCACTGCATTGTCGTCAAACCGGATGTAAGAACCATCATTACGTCTCACTTCTTTGTTAACACGAACAACAACAGCTTTAGATACCGTGCCCTTTTTTATATTCCCTGAAGGAAGAGCATTTTTTACTGTTACCACTATTTTATCTCCAAGACTTGCATAGCGCTTTCTCGTTCCGCCTAATACGCGAATACAAAGTACTTCCTTTGCTCCGCTGTTATCAGCCACCACTAATCTACTTTCCTGCTGTATCATTTTGACATTCAGTTATTTGTTAAAGCGTTTTCTCAGGAAAACACACTCTTCCCCTAAAAAGGGACGGCAAAAGTAACAAATCTTTTGATTTATTCAAGATGTGAAAAAAATAAATTGTCAACACGTTTATGGTATTGAAAAACTTCCCGCTTTTCCCTCTCAAAATAAAAGATTTTTGAGAGTAAAAATATAGTATATCATAAAAAGCCAAACCATATTAATTGCAAAATTCGATTTATAGAAAGTAATGAATATGACAAAATAAAGCCGGATGTTTTCAGGCATCCGGCTTTATAAAACGTTGTTATCTTTAATTCTTCACCACCGTTTTTCTGTAAACCTCATCATTGATTTTTATTTCGAGCAGATATAATCCCGGTTCGTATTTCATCATATCAACCTCAATTCTTGAAACATTGTTTAACTGTTTATTTTCAAATACTGTTGCTCCCGATGCTTGTAATAATCTTATCTCCACTTTGCTTTTTAAACTATTGAAATTAATATTCAGATTACTTGTAACAGGGTTTGGATAAATAGAAATACCCGCATTCTGCAATTCATTAATTCCAATGGTTGTTACATTTATTGAAGTGATTGCGGTACATCCATTTACTGTCACATGTACTTCATACAATCCATTTTGAGTAATGGTTAATGTTTGAGATGTTGCTCCCGAAATAGCATTTCCATTCAGGTGCCATTGATTACCGGTGCTTGCAGATGAAGTGAGCGTGGTACCTGTCTGAATAATGGTAGGGTGAGGTGGCGTTGTGGTAATATTTAAAGGAACTAGCGGACTGTAGCATCCCTCAAATACTTCCCAATCATAAAAATAATAATACTGCTGAGTTGTATTAAAGAACGGGCTTAAAAATCCGGTGATGGAGAGTGGACTGTTGCTATTTGTATAAGGATAAGCAATGGATGCACCATTGAAATTATATTTTAATAGCACACTTCCTGAACCCAGTCTCAATTGATAACCCGTTCCCGGGATTAATTCTTTTCCTATAGTTACTGCTGTTTTGCTTGCAGACGCTGTTACAGTTACCTTTATCGAATCTCCCACCAAAGTGCCTGTGTTATTAACTAAATATAATATCAGGTTACCTGATTGATAAGGATAAACATAAATCTTGTCGAGTGTGCAGATGCGGGTAACATTAAACTGCAAACCATAGCCTGCATTTGATGATTGATTCGAAGAGCCGATAGCATTTGATACCGGACCTACATGTTCTGTAACACCTGCTTTTTCGGCAGCATAAAATGTTGTGTCACCAATTATATAGGTAATAAATGGATTTCCTGTAAACAATGTGTTACCGCCACTTGCCATATTAAACCATGCAATACTTTGGCTTCCTGTAGCTGTTAAGGTGATGGTGTCATTGGCACATGCTGTTGTGTCATTAACTACAGGAGTGTTAACATTCAGCACACCCACAGTTAAGATTAAAGAACTATCAGGCTCACAACCACCACTGGTTACTATAGCCTGGTATTGAATGTCAGAAGTGGGAAATGCCTCATACACTGATGAGTCACTTCCTGTTCCTGTTTCATTTATCCATCCTGATCCTGTATTGCTTTGCCATTGTACGTTACCTACACTTCCTGATAAAGATAGAACGGTGGATTTGCCAGCACAAATTGTATCTAATGAAGAAGCAGCAACACCTGCCTGCGATAGTGGTCCCACATCAATAAATACGGTATCTCTGTTTGAACAAGCCCCATCATCACCCACAACGATGTAAGTAACAGGTGATGACGGAGTTGAAATTACTGTATCTCCGCTGGTTGAACTTAATGCTGTATTTGGACTCCATGTATAGGTATAATTTGTATTGTTACTTGAAGCAATTAAAGTGCTTGAATCACCTGCACATAAAGCCACCGGATGAGCAATAATAGATACCGGATCAGAGAATGTAACAGTGACATCAATTGGAATTCTGGGGCTTGAACAACCTAAGCCTAAAAATGGAATCGTCATACCGGGATTTAATCCATTTATACTATACAGAGCTGCACCCCAATCTGTCGCATCATTATGATCTAAATTTCCTTGTCGGGACACGCTGCTTCCATTCGGAATAACATTATTAAGGGGATTGCCTATCCATTGCGATCCTATAGTGTATGTATTGCCATTAATCACAAGACTTGCACTTTGTATTGCCGAAGCAGGATAATCCCATACTACAAATTCCACCAAAACATTGTTATTGTCAATGATGGCTACCCATCCGCCAAAATTTGCACCACTCGTCCAAAAAATATTAGTTCCCCAGTATAATGGTGATGCTGAAACATCATTCCAGCTCATGATATCACCTGGTGCCATCACCCCACTCAGGGTTTGCACAGTTGAATTTACAGAATTAATATTGGTATAATCAGCACTCACTGCAACCTGCCATCCGGTAACATCCACAGGACAAAGTCCCGCATTAATGATTTCAATATCATCTCCTCCATTAAAATCATCTAAATCCGCTTCGCTAACCATTATAGGCGATCCTCCGGAACCGCAACCAGAATTGTCAGACAAATAATAAGTTTTGCTTGATGATGCATATAGACTAAACGAATTGCCTATGGCAACAGGAGAGCTACTCGAAGAGTCGTTGTACCATAACAATGTTCCATTTCCTGAACCGCTTACTGTTACCTGACCCGGTCCGCATCTGGTAGCGCCAATCCCCGTGGGCACAGGTATAGTTCCAACAGTAATTGTAATTATATTGGATGAGTCAGGAGCACAAACTCCATTAGTAACAAGCGCACGGTAAACTTTGGTTACCCCCGGAATAACCTGGTAATTGTCAGTTGTTGCTCCGGTTCCTGTTTCATTAATCCAGTTGGTGCCGTCAAAACTTAGCCATTGAATGGATCCTATGTATCCTGTTAAATTCAATACGGTTGAATCCTCATAACAAATAGAATCTGTTTGAAGAGAAGCTGTGCCGGCAAATGAGCAGCCTGATGAGGAATTTATTCCCGCTTTACTTTCATAGCTGTAAATGCACATTAATAATGAAATTAATAAGTATAAATTTTTTTTCATGGTTGTGAGTTTTAAAATTATGGTTCCAATAATAAAAATAGTTTCTTAATAATTGAAAGTTTTACCAATATTTATTCTCTAATTTTAATTTGAATAGAAATCTTCAGAAGCGCGTCTTCTTCAAACATTCGATCAGGAGAATAATAATGAGCGGAATATTTCATTACTAATATAAAGTTGCTTAACGTGATGAAATTATTCTTCTGTGATAATTAATTTGACCAAGATGATAATTAAAATGACCGAAAAGATGAATCAGCATATTTTCAGTGGTAACTTCTTTTCCATGTTTTTCAAGAGGAAATTTCTTTTCAAAATCAGCATCCGGAATTTTATTAATAGTATCAATTACAATCTTAGTAGTATTTTCTATTTGAGAAATTAATTCTTTTCGTGAAATATTTTTCAAAGTAAATTCACTTTCACGGTTACGTACATAACCGGTGTTGCCCAGGGTTGCCCCAATAAAATGATTTAAATTACCTGTCAAATGAAGGCAGAGGTTTCCTCCACTGTTACTTATTTCTCCATTAATGACCCACAGGGAAGTTTCGTCCTTATATAAATTTATTTCTTCTTTTAGTTTGATCAGGTCTCTTTCAAACATTTCAAGCAGGGTTTGTTTCAGCATTTTTTTTAACAGAGGTGGTAAAATTAGCTTATTTCAAATGTGAGATGATGAATAATCTAATGGCCATTAATACCGGACTGACTCAAATTGTTTTTTTTTAAAGTAAAATAAAAAAGCGATCATTTACTTGCCAGGATTCCTGATAATGAGGGTGTGTAGAAGTTTGAAGCAAGTTGAGTAAGTGTTGAAAACGAGTGCAAACCAACTCCTTTTATAAAGTTGAATGAATATTTTATGAACAGCTTGATTTAATTAAAAGATTTGTTACTTTTGCCGTCCGTTTTTAGGGGAAGAGTATGTTTATTGAAAAAAGCCCTGAAAATCCAAATATAATAAAATCCCAAAGTAGTTGTAATGGCAAGATACATAGGACCTAAAACAAGAATATCACGAAAGTTTCGTGAGCCGATTTTCGGAGCTGATAAATCATACGAAAAACGTAATTATCCTCCAGGGCAACATGGTTTGAATAAAAAACGCAGTAAACTTTCGGAATATGCAACTCAGTTAAAAGAGAAGCAGAAAGTAAAATACACCTACGGAATTCTGGAACGCCAGTTTGCCAAAATTTTTGACCGTGCATCACGCACGGAAGGAATCACCGGTGAAAATCTTTTAAAGCTGATTGAATCACGCCTGGATAATGTGGTGTATCGTTTGGGAATTGCTCCATCACGCTCTGCAGCACGTCAGCTGGTTTCGCATTGTCACATTACGGTGAATGACGAAGTGGTGAACATTGCTTCTTATACTTTAAGAGCAGGTGATGTAGTTGCTGTTCGTGAAAAATCAAAATCATTACCTGTCATTGCTGATGCATTGGCCGCCAGAATGGGTAAGCATAGCTGGTTAGAGTGGGATGGCACACAAATGGCTGGTCGCTTTTTGAACGCTCCTGCACGCGAAGAAATCACTGAGAATATTAAAGAGCAGTTGATTGTCGAGCTTTATTCCAAGTAGTGAGTTTTATCCCGGTGAATCGGGAAATGCAGCGATAACAGAATATGATATTTCATTACATTAAAATATAAACATTAAACAAAAAAAATAAACATGCCGATATTAGCTTTCCAGCGCCCCGACAAAGTAATTATGAACCATGCAACCGAAACATTCGGGCAATTTGAATTTCGCCCTCTTGAACCAGGTTATGGAATTACTGTTGGTAATGCGCTGCGCAGAATTCTACTCAATTCACTTGAGGGATATGCTATTACATCCATTAAAGTGGGTGGAGTTGACCATGAGTTTTCTACTATCAAAGGTGTGGTGGAAGACGTTACTGAAATGATTCTGAACCTAAAGCAGGTTCGTTTTAAGCGCCAGATTGAAGGTACTGATTCCGAAAAGGTTCATATTACTGTCAATGGCAAAGAAACTTTTACTGCTGGTGATATTGCAAAGCACACCACTGCATTCCAGGTTTTAAATCCTGATTTTATCATCTGCAATATGGATCCAAGCGTTAAGCTGCAGATTGATCTTACTATTGAGCAAGGACGTGGTTATGTTCCTTCAGAAGAAAATAAAAGCAACAGCGCTCCGATAGGAACCATTGCTATTGACGCCATTTTTACACCGATCCGTAATGTGAAATATCATATTGAGAATTTCCGTGTGGAGCAAAAAACAGATTACGAAAAGTTAATTATCGAAATTACTTCTGATGGATCTATTCATCCAAAAGAAGCTTTGAAAGAAGCAGCTGAAATTTTAATTCATCACTTCATGCTGTTCTCTGATGAGAAAATTACTTTAGAAAGCAAGCCAAAACAACCGGTTGAAGAATTAGATGAAAACACATTGCACATGCGCCAGTTGCTGAAAAGCAAATTAGTGGATATGGATTTAAGTGTGCGTGCCTTAAATTGCTTAAAAGCAGCTGATGTGGATACCCTTGGTGACTTAGTGAGCTTCACTAAAGCTGATCTGTTAAAGTTCAGAAACTTTGGTAAAAAATCATTGACTGAGTTAGAAGAATTAGTAAGAAGCAAAAGCTTAACCTTCGGAATGAATGTAGGTAAGTTTATGTTAGATAAAGACTAATTAGATTTAGGATTTTGAGATTTAGGATTTAAAGATTTAAACTTCTCCCGATACATCGGGATTAAAATTTATAATTACAAAAAGAAATGCGTCACGGAAAGAAGGGTAATCACCTTGGAAGAACACAGCCACATCGTGCTGCGATGTTGAGCAATATGGCTTCGTCATTGATAAAGCACAAAAGGATTTTTACAACGCTGGCAAAAGCAAAAGCTTTAAGAGTGTATGTGGAGCCCTTGCTTACTAAAGGTAAAACAGACAGTACACACTCGCGCAGGGTTGTGTTTAGCTATTTGCAGGATAAAGAAGCCATCACAACTTTATTCCGTGATGTGGCAGTTAAAATTGCAGATCGTCTGGGAGGATATACACGCATCATTAAAACAGGCAACCGCCCTGGTGATGCTGCAGAAATGTGTATGATGGAATTGGTTGATTTCAATGAATTGTTAACCTCAGAAAAATCACCTAAGAAAGCTGCAGCTGCCAAGAAAACTACCCGCAGACGTTCAACCGCTAAGAAGAAAACCGCGGCTGCACCAAAAAAGACTGCTAAAGCTAAAAAAGAAGAAGGCGGAGCAGAAGGGGAAACAAAAAGCGAAGAATAAATAAAATTTCTAAAATTATAATGAAAAGCTCTGGCGTTTGTCAGAGCTTTTTTTGTTTGTTGCAAACAACGCACACACCGTCATTCAGCAGGAAATTTTTTGCGAGTTAACAATACCACGACTGTCATTCAGAAGGAAACTTTTTACGAGTCACGACCAGATCTGATTCAAAGCACCTACGAAATTTGTCATTCAGCAGGAAACTTTTTACAAGTCACAACAGAGTTGATTCAAAGAATTAAAAACTGATAAACTCTAAAAACGGATTTACCGCTTTTATCATGTTAAACTTATCTTCCCTCGACATGTTCTTAATTTCCTTCTCTCTTTCAATAGCCATGTTAGCAACATCATAACGTTCGTAATAAAGCAGCTTATAACAAAAATATTTTCCTGCAAAGGTTCCTGGTTTGCCTTTGTTCAGGTAGTGTTGTTTAATGCGTATTTCCAGATCATTGGTTACTCCTGTATAAAGAACAGTTCTTCCGGGATTGCAGGTAATGTATGTGAAGTAGTTCTGATCTTTAGCCCTGAACATATTTCAAAAATAAATTAAATCAAATAAAATCCATTGTCATTCAGCAGGAAGTAACGCTCAAGTCATTCAGCAGGAAACTTGTCAAGGTTCATGACAGAGGTAGGTTTTATGACAAAGGCATTGTTGTTTCAAACAAGCTCCGCTGTTGCCTCGTAAAAAGTTTCCTGCTGAATGAGGTTCCCTGTGTTTCAAACAAGTTCCGGTGTTGCCTTGTAAAAAGTTTCCTGCTGAATGACGGTTCCGTGTTTCAAACAAGCTCCGCTGATGACTCGAAAAAAGTTTCCTGCTGAATGACGGCTCATGTTTCAAATTGCTCTGTCAGTTCTACAAAAAAACCTTTCGTCATTCAGCAGGAAACTTGTCAAGGGTCATGACAGAGGTTGGTTTTATGACAAAGGCATTGTTGTTTCAAACAAGCTCCGCTGTTGCCTCGTAAAAAGTTTCCTGCTGAATGACGGGTTCCGTGTTTTCAAACAAGCTCCGCTGTTGCCTTGTAAAAAGTTCGAATAAATAAAATCCCGCTTGGTAACGAAAGCGGGTTTTTTTTGATACATAGATTTTCGTCATTTAGCAGACTCTCCCCTTTTGATACTTTTGCAATGCTTTTATGAACGCACTTTCTCATCTCAATAAATATTTTTTCAAATACCGGTGGCGTTTATTACTCGGAGTGTTCTTTGTAACCATCAGCAATTTATTTGGGATTTTTCCGGCACAACTTACCCGCAATGCTTTGGATGTGGTTGCAGCAAATATTAATAACTATAAACTTTTTAACGGGTTCAGTTTACAAAATGATTTTTACAAGCTGTTAAGTTTTAACATTCTCATTTTCGGTGTGCTTGTTTTGGCAATGGCACTATTGAAAGGTGTGTTTATGTTTTTAATGCGACAAACTATTATTGTAATGAGCAGGCTGATTGAATATGATATGAAGAATGAAATCTTTGATCATTACCAGCGGCTTGATACTTCCTTTTACAACCGTAACAACACCGGTGATCTGATGAACCGCATAAGCGAAGATGTAGGTCGTGTGAGAATGTATGTAGGTCCTGCCATCATGTACACTATCAACTTAGTGGTTATGTTTATTCTGGTGATATGGGCAATGGTGAGCGTGAATGAGCGGCTTGCCTTGTATGTTTTGCTGCCATTACCAATACTTACCTTCATCGTATATTATGTACATGATTTAATCAATCGCAAAAGCGAACGTGTGCAGGCGCAACTAAGTACACTCAGCACCTTTGTACAGGAAACTTTTTCAGGTATCAGGGTAGTAAAAGCATTTACAAGAGAAAAACAATATCTGAAAGCTTACGCTGATCAAAGCGAAGCATATAAGGAAGTGTCAATGGATTTAGTGAAGGTAAATGCTTTGTTTATGCCCTCCATGTTGTTGCTTGTAGGTCTCAGCACCATCATCACTATTTATGCAGGTAGCATTGAAGTGATGCAGGGCAGGCTAACCATTGGCAACATTGCTGAATTTATCATCTATGTAAATATGCTCACATGGCCTGTGGCTTCATTAGGTTGGGTGGTAACTATTATTCAAAGAGCTGCTGCATCGCAAGAGCGGATAAATGAGTTTCTTCACACTGCGCCCGATGTGGTGAGTGGCACGGTTAACCCTGGTGAGATCAAAGGAAAGATTGAGTTTAAGAATGTGAGTATCCGCTATCCGCAGAGTGGTACACAAGCTTTGCGCGATATTTCATTTACTGTTCAACCCGGAAAATCATTGGCTATTATCGGCAGAACTGGTTCAGGTAAATCCACCCTGGTAAATCTTTTACTTCGTTTAATGGATCCTGATAAAGGAAATATTTTAATTGATGATCAGGAGCTGGGTGAATTAAAGCTTGACGATTTTCGCCAACAGGTGGGATGTGTACCCCAGGATGTATTTCTGTTTTCAGATACCATTGCTCAGAATATAGCTTTTGGATTAGCAGGTTCACCTGATTTAAAACGTGTGGAGGATGCTGCACGTTTGGCTTCAGTCTATGATAACATTATGGAGTTTCCTAAGGGGTTTGATACCATGGTGGGCGAAAGAGGGATCACTTTATCAGGAGGACAAAAGCAACGCATCTCCATAGCACGTGCAATCATTAAAGAACCGCCTATCCTCATTTTTGATGATTCCCTTTCAGCAGTTGATACCATCACCGAAGAGCAGATTTTAAATAACCTGAAAAAAATTATGCATGGCAAAACCACTATTCTCGTAAGCCATCGTGTTTCATCAGTAAAAGATGCTGACCACATCATCGTGCTGGATGAAGGTAAAATTGTGGAACAAGGCAATCATGCTGCTTTACTCACCCAAAATGGAGTGTATTCCACACTATTTGAGATGCAATTAATGGAAGAGAGGAGTATGGAATAGGTTAGTTAGAAATTATTTTTTAACATTGCCCTCCTTTACAAAATAAGCCAACATTTATGAGTGATTATGAAAATCAGCCCCAGCGGGAAATACATTTCTCGAAAAAAATACGCGCTGGGAAACGTACTTATTATTTTGATGTGAAGTCAACGCGCAACAGCGATTTCTATCTCACTATCACAGAAAGTAAGCGAATGCCGGGTGAAACGGAAGACCGTCCTATTTTCGAGAAACATAAACTCTTCGTTTACAAAGAAGATTTTGAGAAATTTTCGGATGGGTTACTCGAGTCTTTGGAATTTATCCGCGGCAGTAAGACCCCAACTACTCATGCGGAAAAAACGATTCCTGCAGAACAGAAATCATCCTCAGGTGAAACACAGGGAAATTCTTTCTCTGATGTTGACTTTGATGATTTGGGAAAATAAGTTTACAGTTAATAGTTAACAGTTTACAGTTGTAGTACGAAAGCAACTCTAAATGCTTTAATTGTAAACTTTATTTTTGTTCCATGTATGTTTTAAAGATAAAGGGAAAGGCAAAAATTCCGGATTATGTACAGCTGCGTGATGATAGTTTTACACTGGTAGCTTATTTCCGGCTCGACCGCCCTGAGAAAGCTTTAACAAAAGCTGGCTTTGCAGATAAAGAAGAAGATATTATTCGTTTTATTAATGAAATGCCTTTCGGCAAAGTGCAAAAGCTGGAGGTGTAATGAGTGATTTTGGTTTTTGCTTAACCTAAGCCCGGGAGTAGAAATATCTTTTTTAGTATCATAGAGGCAACATATTGGTATCAAAAAATCTCCTAGCAAGTCATAGTCCCGTAGGGACAACATCTTGGTAACAAAAAATCTCCCGGCAACTCAAAGTCCCGTAGGGACGAAATATTGTTTTAACATTTCCGCTTAATATATCGTCCCTACAGGACTCCTTCATCCCGTCCATTTAGTCATTACCAAGATGTTGTCCCTACAGGACTTTAACACAGTATGTCACTCTTAATCCCGAACTCAAGTCACTATTAACAATACATCGTTAGTTAAGAATGTTTTATGCTTGATTTTTGAATGTGTGAATAAAGCAATTTTGCGTTAAAGCTTATTAACTTTGAAAAATGTCTGATACGATTATCGAATTAAAACACATCAATATTTTTCATAAAAAGAATTTGGTGTTGAATGATGTTTCATTGCATGTGGAGCGCGGAGAATTTTTATATCTCATTGGTAAAACAGGCAGTGGAAAAAGTTCGATGATGCGTTTGTTGTATGGAGATATTCCGTCAAAAGAAGGAGAAGCACACGTGGCAGGTTACGATTTACATAAAATGCGCAAGCGCGAAGTGCCTTACCTGCGCAGAAAACTCGGCATCATCTTCCAGGATTTTCAATTACTCACTGACCGTACTGCAAAAGACAATTTATTATTTTACCTGAAAGCCACCGGTTGGGACGATAAACAAAAAATGCAGGAACGGGTGAATGATGTGCTTGCCAAAGTTGGATTGAGCACCAAAGGTTTCAAAATGCCGCATGAATTGTCAGGCGGAGAACAGCAGCGACTGGTAATAGGTCGTGCATTATTAAACGATCCTGATTTGATACTTGCAGATGAACCAACAGGAAACTTAGATCCTGAAACAAGCAGTGAGATTATGAACTTGTTGTTTGAAGTGAGCCGTAACAGAAGAGCAGTAGTGATGGTTACACATAACTATTCATTGTTTGAGAAATTTCCTGCACGCACACTGAAGTGTGAACAGGGTAGGGTGGTAGAACACGTAGCAGGAATTTCATAATTTCATTTTGCAATCCTCTTCAACAGCAATTCAGCATTTGTTTTATTTGAAAAATTTTGTTCCAGTGTTTTTTTTCTTTCTTCAATCTGGTTCAAGGTAAAATCTTTTTTCAAACATTCATCCAATGCTTTTATCATTTGCGGTGCAGTATCAGCCACAATGCACAATGATTCCAATCCTGTTTCAGCAACCATTGGAGAGTTTGCAATGCAAAACCTGCCACGGAATAACGCAGTGATAAGTTTCAATTTAATTCCGGTTGATTGAAAGGTGGGCAATATATTTACATGAGCCTGTTCAATTAAATCCAAAATATTTTCAGGAGTATCATTACTTCTTAAAGTAATATTTGAATGATTCACCAGTGCCTGCTGCAATTCTTTGGTGGGTTTATTACCTGAAATAATGAGCTGATGCGCTGTGCCGGCAAAAACTTTTTTCACTAAGAATAAAGCAGCTACATTATTTTCTGCTATGCCGAGATTGCCATGATATAAAGCAAATGTTCCTTTGCCTGTTTTACAACTTACTTTTTCATTGGGATGAAATGCAGGAAGATAAAACACGTGATCATATTTCTTCTGAAAATAATTTGTGTCAGCAGGAGAAATGGCTGCTATAGCCTGAGCATTTTTTAAAACAGATTCATAATAATTTAACTTAATGGCTGCACTGCGATAGTAAGATCGTTTGAATAAATTATTCTCTGTTCGTCCGAGATGCCTGTAGTATTCGTGTTCAATATTATGTGTTCTTACAATTTTATATCTGTTTTTTAATCTCGCATCATTTAAAAAAAAGGTGGTGTGCAACCCCTCCATCAAAACCGGGTAATCATCTTTAAGCAAACGCTGCAAAAGTTTTTCGTTGCTGCGCGAAGAAACAATATAAGGCAGCTTGCTCAGAAATTTTCCTTTTGAAATATTGCGCGGATAATAATTTACTTCAGCGCAAAATTTGTTTAACTCATCATTGTGCTGCCTGCCATACTCATAGCAATGCAAAATAATTTTTGCTCCGCATTGCGAAAGTGCTTTCAGTTTAAAGAAAACATCTACCACACCACCGTAATCAGGAGGATAAGGAATATCAAAACTGATGATATGTAAATAATTTTTACTCAATCTCTGCAAAAATATTTAAGAGCACTTGTTGTTCTTTCTGCCAGTTCAGCTCTTGTGTTGCAATCAAAGTATTTTTTTTCAAACGTTCATATTGTTGCTGGTTATTAATCATGTCGTTCATACATCTGGCAATTTCACCGGGCTGATGCGATGAAATAATTACTCCTGCATCATACTTATTAATGACGTTAGCTACTTCCGGAAGGTTGCTTGCAATCACAGGGATTCCCGCATGTAGATAGTCAAACAATTTATTTGGTAAGCTGTAGCGATAATTAAGATTGGTATCCTTATCAAGACTTAACCCGACATCCGAAGCCGCAGTATATCTTCTTAGTTCTGATGATGGCATTTTATTTTTAAAGATCACGTTATCTTCAAGGTGTAATTGTTCTACGATTGATTTTAAATCAGGTATCACATCACCACCACCAACAATTAAAAGTATTGCGTTTGGCACTGAGGCAATTGCTTCCACGGCTTCTTCAGCTCCGCGTTGTATATTAATTCCTGCACCTTGCAGAATAAAAATTTTTTTATCAAGCGGGAGACTAAGTTCTTTTCTTAACTCTTCTTTTGTTTGGATTAAGGGTTCGTGCAGTATAGGAACATTACGAATAACTTTCACCATGATCTGGTACTGATTGCGATAAATTGTTGCGATGCTTTCATTCACTGTGTACATACTTTTTAATCGCGGAAGCATAAAACTTTCCAGTGTCTTCCATATCTTTTGAATGAAAGGACGCGAAATCAGTTCAGGTACTTCTGTAAAATATTCGTGACTGTCATAAACAAGTTTTGTTTTGCTGAAGCGAGAAATAAGAAAGTTAGGGAATAAGGTATCAAGGTCATTACTTAACAATACATCAGCACGATTATTCATTAAAAAGAAAAATAATTTGAGATTATAATGCGCATAAAACAAAGCTCCCTTCTCCTGCCATAATTTAAAGCGGATGGTTTTGTAAGGCAGTGGTGGAAGCGGTAAGCTGCTTTTCATTTCTCTGCCTACTACCAGCACATCATATCCTGCTTCATGCAAAGTGCTGGCAGCACGATGAACACGCTGATCCGTTACTAAATCACTGATGACAGATATAATTACCCGTTTACTCACGAGGCGAAAATAGTTTTAAAGTGGATTGAGACAGTGAAGGGGGTGGTGCTCCATACGCTTAACATTTAAAACAATGAACAACAATTTCAGAATCGTGGAAGTGAAAAACTAAATAAATTATACATAATGCAACGAAAACATTTAATTAAGGTAATGGATATCACCAGTAGTTAATGTAAGATAGAAACACAATCACAAGAACAAGTGGGAGAAATCTTCTTACCTTTGTTTCTGTGCATGAAATTCTACGATAAATATCCGCAACTAAAAGAAAAAAAATTCTTAGCTCAATTGCTCACGAATACTGTATTCTCAACGATGTTGTTAGAGAATCAACAAGTGTCATTGGCAAAAGTTGAAGAGATTGTTTTGTCATTGTTGAATGAGCAAGAATTAAAAGGGGGTCATTTCTTTTCTAATCAAAGAAGTTAAAGGTTCAAAGTTTCCTTTATCAGCCGACTTCATTGCATCAATATAAATTTTTCGGCTGTCGCCTTCCCGATGATAAAGTTCAAGTGGCCTGTAACCAAACTTCAGAGCAACAAGATTCATTAAAATTCGTCCTGTCCTGCCGTTACCATTATTAAATGGGTGAACACGGACAAACTCATAGTGTGCAAAAGTTAAAGTTTCAAGATGTTCTTGTAATGACGTTGAATTATAGATTTTAAAATTCAAGGTGTCGATGAATTGATACATGCGTTGCAAAACTTGTGTCGGTTCAGGTGGTATAAGTTGTCCAACCACAACCTGCGTTGTCCGCCACTTACCTGCCTAATCATAAAGTTCAGTAAATGCAATTGTGTGAATTTCTAAAATCAATTGAGTTGAAAATGGTGTGTCGCTGTCAAGTCCGAAAACAAAAAGTTCGGCTGCTGCAATTCCTTTTGCCTCATACTCATTAATCAGGTTTTTCTCAGTAAGTCCTAACTTATTTTCATCAGCCGAAGGTGTCCAACTTGTGTTATCGTCCATGTTTCAAAAATAGGTCATTTGTCTGGGTGGTAGCCATCACTAACTCTGTTTCATTTACTAAAACAGCATTTCCGAATTGTGACAACGAAAAAGAATAGGATTTAATATTCTGTAATGCAAATAAAATTCATCAGAGATCAACCAAATTATATTGGATGTTATTTTGAGCTTGAAAAGAAATAATGTTAAAAAACTATTCAATCACGATTCTCTCTAAACTTCTTTTATCTCCGTTTACAACCTCCAGCATATAAATTCCGCTTGCTATTGTTGAAAGGTCAATAACAAATTTGTTTTCGCCCGCAACAGAATTATTTGTTTGATGTAACAATCTTTTTGAGACAAGATCAAAAATGCTTATGGAATTTGTTTGTGCTGTTGCTGAGCTGAAAACCACGTTTAACTGATCAGTTGCCGGCATCGGATAGCAGGCAAGGTTTAAATCATCACCAGAAAATTGTTCACCATCACGGCAAACAAATGTTACAGCCAGCGCTCTGTAGGTGCTTGAACCGCAACTGTTATTTGCCCTCACTCTTACATTACCACTTGTGGTTGCAAAGTTTATGGTCACAGAAGTTGCCGTAGTAACAAGCGGATTGTTTAAAGGCAGTGTGCCATCATTAATACTTGCACCGGTTGGTGCTGTCCATGTATAATTTGTAGCGAATGGAATAGCCGCAGTTGAATAAGATACTCCCTGTTGATTAGCACAAACAGATGTTGAACCATTGATAGATGCAGGAGTTGCAGGAACTGCTCTCACTGTAAGCGTGCGTTGTGAACTTGTACCGCATGCATTTGTTGCACTCACGCGAATAATTCCATTGGTATTGAAATTAGGTGAAAAATCAGAAGTGACTGCGTTAGTTCCTTGCCCACTTGCTATGGTAGCAGAAGCTACACTCCATGTCCAGTTGTAAGTCATACCTGAAACATTATTAACAGAATATGGAACACCTGTTAAATTACAAACACCATAAGTCTGACCCATTATCGCACCTGGTGTAGCGGGTACATTTCGGGAAATCAGTAATGCGCGGCTTGCACCAGTTCCGCAGGCATTGCCGGCAACCACACGCAATGAATCATTAGCAGTAAATCCACTTGTGTAATTAATCGTAACAACGCGGGTGCCTTGTCCATTAATAATATTTCCACCGGCAGGAGCTGTCCATGTATAAAATGTAGCACCAGAAACCACGGCAACAGAGTATGTTTTGGTGTCTCCCGAACAAACTTTAGCAGCACCACCTGTTGTTGAAATGTTTCCGGGTCTGGCAGGTGGAGTGCAGTTGGTGACAGTAGTTTGGTGTGAAGATGAATTGCTACAACCATTTCCGTCAGTAAATAAATAGGTAATAGTATAGGGTCCGCCTACACCTGCCGAGGATGGAGTGAAGGTGTTACCTGAAATACCGGGTCCGGTAAACGTTCCACCGGATGGTGAACCTGTTAATGTTGCTGAAGGATCATTCACATTATAGCTTGATGCCAATCCTGTAAATGAAACATTAGGCAAAGGATTTATTGTTGTTGAAGCAGAAGTACTGCCATTGCATCCATCACCATTGGTTACTGTAACTGAAAAAGTATTAGCAGTGTTCACAGTAATACATTGCGTAGTTGCTCCGGTGCTCCACATATAAGAAACAAATCCCGCAGTTGCACATAGTTGAGTGGAACTTCCCTGGCAGAAAGAAGTGTTGCCACTGATGAAGGGTGTGGGGTTTGTGTTAATGGTGGTAGCAGTTGATGTTGATCCCGAACATCCATCACTATTCGTTACTGTAACTGAGAAAGTATTAGCAGTATTCACAGAAATACATTGGGTGGTTGCTCCGGTGCTCCATATATAAGAAACAAATCCGGCAGTTGCACACAGTTGAGTGGAACTACCCTGACAGAAAGGAGTGTTGCCGCTGATGGAGGGTGTAGGGTTTGGATTAATGGTGGTAGCAGTTGATGTTGATCCCGAACATCCATCACTATTCGTTACTGTAACTGAGAAAGTATTAGCAGTATTCACAGTAATACATTGCGTGGTTGCTCCGGTGCTCCATATGTAAGAAACAAATCCTACAGGTGCACACAGTTGAGTTGAACTTCCCTGGCAGAAAGAAGTGTTGCCGCTGATGGAGGGTGTGGGGTTTGGATTCACAGTAATGTTTACACCATTATCACTACCGGTAACCATCGGGTTAGAACTAACTACTCTTATTCTATAACCATTGCCCGCTATAGTTCCTGCAGGTATAGTAGCCATAATAGTTCCTGCTGAGGTTGAGTTTAAAGTACCGATATTAACGGGGCTTGCGAAAGACCCTGCTGCGTTTGAAAGTTGAGCTGTAAATACATTTCCTGCATTTGCCGGTCCATTTGTTGTAAAAGGAACACTAACAGCTGCACCCTGGCAATAACTGGTGGGTGAAATTGCAGAAGTGGTAATTGTTGTGAGTGATGAACCTGCAGTGATTGTAAAATTTGCATTGCTCATGTCGAAGAAAATATTTCCTAATGCTTCCACTTTTATTCTTGCCTGCGTGGTTGCATTATTCGGTACTGTAATGCTTTCACTTCCGTCATTAAGAGTGCTTGCGGCTACCACAGTAGGAAAAGTATTGCCACCATCTGTTGACAACGAAATTTTAACATTTGTGCAATTGATGGGAACTCCATTTGTTCCGCTCACATTCCATGTAACAGTTTGCACTGAATTACCAGCCCATGTTACAGTGGTGTTAGGTGCAGTTACCACAAATGCTCCGCCTGAATTTACTACGGTGATATTGTTAGTAAGATCAGGATGCATAACTCCGGAACCCCCTGAGCGGTTATCACGGGCTGTTAAGCGGAAATGCATTGTACGTGCTACCGTTGGTAATACTTCTCCCACAGTAGTGGTATTGTTAATGATATCAGAAAGCTTTGGAAAAGTTCTGGAAGGGGAAGTAACTGGCGGAAAAGGACGGAACAACGGCCAGGTGGAACCGGCAGTCTGCATAGCATTCCATGTGCTGGCAGCGCCTAAATCATATTGTTCCCATGAATAAGTGAGCGGATCTCCATCAGCATCAGTTGCTGAACCGGTTAATATAAATGGAGTAGAGATTGGTATGATGAAATCTCCTCCAACACTTGCAACAGGCGGGTTATTACCTGTGTTGGTGGTAACGGGGCACGTATTGCCTGTACCAGTGGTGGTGTAATTTACTATCTCATCAAAACTCTTGGTATGAAAATAAGCGATGCTGTGTGCATCCAGATCATCACTACCACAAATACCGGCATAAGCCATTATGGTGATTCCGCTTCCGGGTTCATAAGCTGCTGATGATGCACGGTTGCCACCACTGCAATTGCCGGTGCTGCTGTTAAATGTGTGATTGCCTCCAAACTGGTGACCTATTTCATGAGCCACATAATCTATATCAAATGCATCACCGACCGGGCTGGGCGATCCAGTAACTCCTCTTGCTTTGTTTCCATTTGAACACACAACACCAAGGCCGGCAATGCCTCCACCGCCTGTACTGAAAACATGTCCGATATCATAATTAGCACTGCCAATAACCGCATCCAAATTACTTTGATTCTGACCTAACATGGTGCCACCGCTGTTGTTAGTATAAGGATCAGTAGCGCTATTGGTGTAAACTATTGAACTGTTATTGGCTATCAACACCATCCGCACTGCAACTTCGCTTTCGTACACACCATTAACACGGTTCATACTCGTGGTGATGCCAGCCATTGCCCCTGACACAGTGCCACCTTTTGTGGAGGCATACTCACCTGTGCACGCGAGTGCAAGCCTGTAAGTGCGAAGCTGGTTGCCAGCGCTTTTCTGTGCATAAAGATTTGCAGGAATCAGACTTCTGTAATTATCAACATTATTATCAGGGTGTGTTTCGCAAACAAAATTTCCTGATGGTGTCAAATCCTTTTTATAATAACAGATGTAATCTGTAGTTGTATTCTGACAATAAGGATCAATAAACACGCTGCCGTTTGGAGAAAGCACCATTGCATGAAATCCCAAAGGAGTAATGTCTAATCTTATAGTTGCATTTACATCATCAATGCCCTGCCCTGCATAAGTTTTTATCTCAGGAAACTGAGCTGCCAGTGCAGTATCCATCACCTGTGTTTCATAAATGCGAAATCGTGAATTACTTCCGCCAGGCATGGGCATTTCAAAAATTACATTGGATGAACGGGCTGCTGATGGTGATTCAGCGGGAGACTGTGTTAACAATTGCTTCATAGCAGTTATGTCAATCTGCAAAGTGCGGTAATGCTTAGGTATGGAGTGACGCTCACCCTTGATTACGATAGCTGATTCAGCAATATCTTTTATTGGTTTATTGATTTGCTGTGCAGCAACATTGAAAGCAGTTAATGCAATAAGTGCCTGGCAACTCATAGCGAGTAGAATTCTGTTCATCATGGTTTAATGGAATAAAGAGGGGGTATTGTTTGTAATGCAATAATATAACTTTTTTTTTAAATTACAGAGTGATTTCTGAAGTAAAGAGGGATAATAAGTTAATATTGAGGTTAAGTTAAAAAGGGAGAGTTGTGAGATGTGAATTTATTAAAGGAGAGGCAAGATTCATTATTCACAAGCGGTAGTTAACTTTATCTTTGAAACAAATAAATTACATGATTTTAATCGCAAAAACTTTTGCCGGCATTGAAGATATATTGTGCGGAGAACTGGAAGCCATAGGAGCAACTAATACAAGAAAGCTTACACGCGCTGTGGAATTTGAGGGTGATCTTGAGGTAATGTATAAAGCCAATTTATTATGCCGGACAGCATTGCGTATTTTAAAACCTGTGTACACTTTTGAAGCATCCAATGAAGAAATGCTCTACCGCGAAATTCAAAATATAGACTGGAGCAAGCATTTTTCACTGGATCAGACTTTTGCTATTAATGCTACGTTAAATCAGTCAACACTTACCCATTCGCAGTATGCAGCGTTAAAAGCGAAGGATGCCATTGTAGATCAGTTCAGGGCAGCTACGGGTGATCGTCCTAATGTTGATATTGATCAACCTGACCTGCGCATTCACCTGCATATTTATAATAATGTTTGCACGCTTTCATTTGACAGTTCGGGAGAATCGCTGCACAAGCGCGGATACCGTGAAGGCACTAACCAGGCACCCATTAACGAAGCCCTTGCCGCAGCACTGGTATTACAGAGCGGATGGGATAAAAAATTTGCACTGGCTGATTTTATGTGTGGCAGCGGAACTATTTTAATTGAAGCAGCGATGATTGCCCGCAATATTGCACCTAATAAATTTAAGGAGCGGTTTGGCTTTCAAACGTGGAAGGATTATGATGCTGATTTATGGAAAAAGATTTATGATGATGCTTTGGCAGCAGAACTACCTGCCGAAGGAGTGAAGATAGTGGGAGCTGACATTAGCGGCAATGTGCTGGAGAAGGCACAACAGAATATTGAAAAGGCAGGTCTGACGGATATTATTCAACTGAAGAGATATGACTTTGAACATTTTAAGCCGCATGCTGAAACAGGTGTGCTTATTTGCAATCCGCCTTATGGCTTAAGGATAGAACCGGAAGACATTATAGCGATGTATAAAAAAATTGGTGATGCCATGAAGCAGAACCTGAAGGGATGGACGTGCTGGATATTTACCGGTAACCTTGAAGCAGCAAAATATATAGGATTGCGCACCACTCGTAAGATTCATTTATTTAACGGACCTATTGAATGCCGCTTTTTAAAATTTGAAATATACTCAGGCACTAAGAAGCGCGCTAAACTACCGGTGACGGAGTGATCAACAAATAAAAAAAGAGGCTGACCGTGATGAACAGCTTCTTTGAAAAAGAGAGCCAGCAACTATTTAACTATTGACAGGTGTAAGTTCCAACGGTGAGAGGGTATCAATAACCGATGTAAGATTTTACGCAACCTTAGTAGAATTTATAAAAGGTGGATAGGCGTTTGATACCTGAGCAAGAAAATTATTACAGGACCTGGGGTAATAACATGATTGTTTTCACCCGATAAGTTGCATCACACGGTTTGCAGTGCTTTCTCCACGTGATTAATAAAAGTACCAACAGCTTCTTTATTGGTAACATCGGTTTCATTGAAGGGGACAGCTTCTGCGCCCATTACATCGCTAAGCTGTTTTAATAAGTGCACATCCTCTTTTTGCAACTGCCCTTTTTGATTAGCTGTTTTTAATTGTTGTACCCGGTCTGAGGTAACAAGGTGATTAATTAAGTTACGTGCCATATATTTAGTTTTAAAAAATTAACAAATCTAAAAAGTTGTTGTTTTCACAACCATTGTTATCGTATTTCTGGTAACAAGATTAGTGTTTAATTTGATACGAAGGGGTGTTAATTGATTCTTGCATCGGGTGTGTTTGGACAATACGTCCAGTACGAGTAATTATTCAACTTATTACACATTTTTATTCTTTCCCATTTATCGTCAACATTATTTCTCTGAAACTTGCCAAACCCGCTTCCAAGTTTTCAATTATTTCACCTGCTAAAACATCAGGGTCTGGCAGATTGTCTAGGTCTGCAAGTGATTTATCTTTTAACCAGGTGATGTCTAACGAAGTTTTATCACGGCTTGTAATTTCATCAATAGAATATTTACGCCAACGACCATCAGGATTTGTTTCACTCCAGGTTTCTTTTCGCTTATGTCGGTTCTTTGGATTGTAACAAGCAATAAAATCTTTCAAGTCCTCTAACGCAAATTGATTTCTTTTGAGTGTGTGATGAATGTTTGTTCGGTAATCGTAAATCCAAATTTCTTTCGTCCAGAATTCTTTTCCTGCCGGTTTGTTGTCAAAGAAAATCACATTTGCTTTTACACCGTTGGCATAAAAAATTCCTGTCGGCAAACGAAGAATGGTGTGAAGGTCTGTAACCTCCAACAATTTTTTACGCACTGTTTCCCCTGCACCGCCTTCAAACAAAACATTGTCGGGAACTACAACGGCTGCAATGCCTGTGGTCTTTAGCATTGTGCGGATGTGCTGCACAAAATTTAATTGCTTGTTGCTGGTGGTTGCCCAAAAGTCCTGACGATTGTAAGTCAAATCTTCTTTCTCTTGTTCGCCTTCTTCGTTGGTAAAAGTTTGCGAACTCTTTTTGCCGAAAGGTGGATTTGCTAAAATGTAATCGTAAGTTGTTGGTGCTGCCGAAATCAACGCATCGGCAGGGGAAATAAAATTATCGGAATCAATATCACCGATGTTGTGCAAAAACAAATTCATCAATGCCAATCGTCTTGTGCCTGCAACAATTTCGTTTCCGAAAAAAGTATTGTATTTCAAAAA
>JANLUX010000330.1:0-2468 GCA_031363705.1 Bacteroidota bacterium | reverse complement strand
GCAAACGCACCTACTGGGGATTGCCTAACAATGCTGATTATGATATGCGGGCAATAAGCGGGAGTGTATGCGATAGCTTGGGGTTAGCGGTAGAAGAGATACCATCACAACCACAAAACATTTTTATTTATTACCACATTGATTGGCAAACTGCCTTTATCAATGCACAGGGATTAAAAGGTAAAAACTATGTAATGCAGGTGCATGATATAATGGGCAGGTGTGTATTTAAAGAAGAAGGAAAACTAAACTCATCCTACTACA
This sequence comes from Bacteroidota bacterium, assembly GCA_031363705.1. GTDB lineage: Bacteria > Bacteroidota > Bacteroidia > AKYH767-A > OLB10 > JANLUX01. The sequence goes on along the minus strand of JANLUX010000330.1, from coordinate 2,204 downwards.
CCAAAGATTTACATATTCAAAATTTTTCCACTGGTGTCTACATAGTAAGTTTGATAACAAATAGCCAGCAACTTGCAGGTAAATTTGTAAAAGAGTGAAACAGAGAAAAGAACACACCCCTTACCCCTCTCAAGATGGGAATAATGAGCCGGATGCTTAATATTAGTTTTATGACCGGATGTTTTTGAAAAATAAGAATAGGTTACAGACACCAACTCTTTATATTTGCTCTATCATTTTAAAACTAAAAACATTATGAAAAGATTTGCAACAGCTAACTGGAAAGGCGCAAAAGAGGGTAAAGGATCACTTACCACTCAAAGCAATTTAATAAGCAATATACCTTATACATTTCATTCGCGTTTTGAGGATGGAAAGGAATCTAATCCCGAAGAATTAATTGCGGCAGCACATTCCGGCTGCTTCAGCATGAAATTAAGTATTTTGTTAGGTAACGCAGGGTTTCCTCCTGATAATATTAACACCCGTTGTGATATTACTATTGAAGGCGGAACCATCACTACTTCTCATCTCACCGTTAAGGGGAATGTGCCGGGTATAACACCTGAAAAATTTGAGGAAATAGTGAAAGAAGCACGTATGACTTGTCCGGTTTCAAAAGCTTTAAATTGCGAAATAACATATGAAGCGCAATTGGAGCAGGTAACTGCATAAAAGGTTTTTACCACAAAAAAAATCCCTGCATGAGACTCATGCAGGGATTTTTAATTTATAACTACTTAAACTATCAATCAAGTATTGCGGCATCCACCAGCACACGTCCGCAGTGCTCGCACACGATCACTTTTTTACGCTGACGGATATCAAGCTGGCGCTGTGGCGGAATTTTATTAAAGCATCCTCCGCAGGCATCACGTGTTATACTCACCACACCCAAGCCATTACGCATATTGGTTCGTATGCGTTTGTAGGCAGTAAGCAAACGTTCTTCAATAATGGTTTCAGCTTTCGTAGATTCTTTTAATAAGGTTTTTTCTTCCTTCTCAGTTTCTGCAACAATAGAATCAAGTTCCTCTTTTTTATCTTTTAAAGCTGCTTTGCGTTCTTCAAGGCTTGCTTTGGCTGCTTCCACAATTTGTTTTTTGGCTGCAAGCTCTGCTGTTGATTCTTTAATGCGCTTTTCGCTGAGCTGTATTTCCAGGTTCTGAAATTCTATCTCTTTATTGATAGAATCATACTCTCGGTTATTTTTTACCGCCATTTGCTGGCTCTGGTATTTCTTAATCATCGCATTGGCATCTTTAATTGCCTGCTTGCGGTTTCTTATCTGCTCTTCAATCTTTTTTTCTTCTTCTGAGTAGTTGTTAACGCGGGTTTCAAGTCCCACAATTTCATCTTCCAGGTCACTCACTTCTAAAGGAAGCTCACCACGTATATTGCGGATTTTGTCCACCTCACTGTCAATCAACTGTAATTGATACAATGCACGCAGTTTATCTTCCACGGTGTTATCACCTTTTACAATAGGGCGCGCTAAAGGATTTATCTTTTTAGGAGCCGGCTTGAGCGCTGCTTCTGCCTTTTCTTTTTGTCTCTCTTTAAGCGTTTTTGTTGCCTTTTTTAAAGCCATTTCTTTTTAGTGATTATAAATTTTAAATTATAAATTTTAGATCCTTTGTAACAGACATAAATCCCGAAATCCTAAATCCTGAAATCAGAAATAATTAACAGGGTTTGTATTCGTTTCTGACAAATGGACGGCAAATGTATTAAATTTTTGCCTTATGAGGTTTTCAAATATCTCGCCAGTAAACTGTTCACTTTCATAATGTCCGATATCTGCTATGAGAATGCGTTTATCTGCGTCAAAAAACTGGTGATATTTAAAGTCGGCAGTAATAAAAGCCTGGGCTCCTGCCATAATTGCCCGGGACAATAAAAAGTTTCCTGAACCACCACACACCGCTACGGTTTTGATATTGCCGGGTAATAAAGCGGTATGGCGGATACATTGGGTTTTCATAGTGGATTTAACATGCGAAAGAAAGTCATCAGGTTTTTTAGGTTGATCAAATTCCCCGATCATGCCTGAACCGATATGCTGGTAACTGTTTTCAAGCGGATAAATGTCGTAAGCAATCTCTTCATAAGTATGGGATTTACGGAGGGCTGATAAAAGTGCTTTTTCACGAATCATCTCATAAATAACTTCAATACGGGTTTCGGGTTCGTTTTGCCGTTTT
>JANLUX010000258.1:0-2226 GCA_031363705.1 Bacteroidota bacterium | reverse complement strand
AAAAAAATTGATCGTCATTGCGAGGAACGAAGCAATCTGTTTCATAGCAGCAGATTGCTTCGTTCCTCGCAATGACGGTTCTTTCGTTTATCATTCTAATCCTCTGTAAAAACTCAAAGCAGAAATTATTTCCTGTTCACTGCAACTAACATTATACTTACTTTCTCCGATTGCTCTGAGTAAACTAAATTGAATTTTATCCTGCGTATTTTTTTTATCCTGTCTCATAAACTCCAGCAACTGCTCATCAGCCTGCTTAGGCACAATGTATTTAGGAAAATGTTTTAGTATCAGATCACAAATTGCTTTAAGGTCCGTTTGTGAAAGACCCGTTTTTTGATTGGACAACCATGCCTCGCAAATCATTCCTGCAGCAATGGCTTCACCGTGCAATATTGGATTTTTATCATGCATCAGCGATAAGCTTTCAAATGCATGACCAATAGTGTGACCATAATTCAAAATTTTGCGGAGTCCTTTTTCTTCAGGGTCTTTGTTTACAATTTCAATCTTGGCTTTTGCAGCATCAGCAATCAGCTTTTCATTTGGTAATTCTTTAAAGGAGAAAGATTGCAATTGCTTCCAGAGATTATTTTTTTCGATCAATGAATATTTAATAATCTCTGCAAAACCATTTCTTATTTGTCTTGCTTCAAGTGTCTCAAGAAACGGAGGATAAATAAAAACTGATTGCGGATGTGCAAATATTCCGATCTGGTTTTTCACATCTTCAAAATCAACTCCTGCTTTACCTCCAATAGCCGCATCAGCCATACCTAACAATGTTGTTGGAACATTTATAAAATCAATTCCCCGCTTATACGTTGCTGCCACAAAAGCACCAATATCACTTACCATTCCTCCACCTAAATTAATCAGCACATCATTTCGCTTAACATTCAGTTGCATCAACTGCTTCCATAAAAGTATTGCTGTCTGAATGTTTTTATTTTGTTCACCGGGTGTAATTGCCAGTGTATGCAATTCAATTTCCTCAGGTAGAATTTTCTCCAGTTGAGGTAAGCATTTTTTAAGTGTGTTAACATCCACTAAAATAAAAACACGTTTGAGTGTAGAAAGTTGTGTCTTTAATTTATCAAGCGCGTCATCACCAATATATATTACGGTATCAAGCAATTGAAATTTTTCCAAGTTAACCGGTTGATTAAGTTGATTTGCCTGATCCGGTTGATTTAGTTAACTCATTTAACTTAGTCAACTCATTTAACTTGTTTAAAACACTTGTCTGCTGATGCATCGATTCTTCGTGTATAATTCCATATAGCTTCAAAATAAATTCACGTGTGAGCTGCTGTGATTCACCATTTGCCGTGCGTGTACGGATAATTTCTTCCCAACGTTCGGGTTGCAGTATGGTGATGTTGTTACGGTGTTTGTACTGACCAATTGTTCGCGCAACAGCCATGCGTTCAGCAAGTGAACGTACTATTTCATCATCGAGCTCATCAATCTGATCGCGTAAATCTTCCAGCCTGCTTATCTCAACTACATTTTCCGTTGTAGGATTTCTTAATACGAGTTTATTTAACAACTGCCCCAACTCATCCGGAGTTAATTGTTGCGCTGCATCACTCAAAGCAGTTTTTGGATTTACATGCGATTCTAACATCAAGCCATCATACTGCAAATCCATTGCAAATTGAGCAACATACTGCAACATAAAAGTGTTTCCACAAATATGACTTGGATCACAAATCAAAGGAATGCCCGGCAATCTTCTTCTTAGTTCAATCGGAATCTCCCAGTTAGGTTTGTTTCGATAGGTGCTGTTTTCATAACTTGAAAATCCTCGATGAATAGCTGCAATTCTTTTCACTCCACTTTTATCAATTCTTTCAATCGCACCTATCCATAAATCCAAATCAGGATTCACAGGATTTTTTATCATCACCGGAACATCAACACCTTTTAATGCATCAGCAAGTTGCTGAACTAAAAATGGATTCACTGTAGTGCGTGCTCCAATCCAGAAACAATCAATTCCTGCCTTCAACGCTAACTCAATATGACGTGGTTGTGCAACTTCAATAATTACCGGAAGATGATATTGCTGTTTAACTTCCTGTAACCAGCTTAATGCCTGCTCACCTGCACCTTCAAACGAATCAGGCCGTGTGCGTGGTTTCCAGACACCGGCTCTGAAAAGCTGAATATTTTGCTGAGATAATAAACGGGCTGTTTCTAAAACCTGATCACGCGTTTCTG
>JANLUX010000225.1:0-1873 GCA_031363705.1 Bacteroidota bacterium | reverse complement strand
GGAAGAAGAGCAATCACAAGACGACCAATTCAATCAGTTTATGACTTCAATGGGTAATGCCATTAACAATGAAGAAATGGACACAGAAGCATTCTACAACCAAGTAGAGTTCTTTTTGCAAATGCTAAACGAAAAAAGATTAATCATTCGCAAAACCGAAAATTCAAACCACGCTAAATTATACCTATTCCGATTAAACGAAGAACAGGCAGAAATACAAGCAATGACAGGGCAATTCATTACAGGAAGTAGCAATTTAACTAGAGCAGGTTTATCAGGGCAAGAAGAATTTAATGTAGAGATAAAAGATTATGGTTTTGTTGATGCCGAAACGTATTTTGATGAATTATGGGAACGAGCTATTCCAATTTCAGAAATCGAAAACAGAAAAGAATTCCTTATACAATTCATTCAGCACAAATCGCAAGCTGCTTCAGTAACACCTTTTGAAGCGTATGTTTTAATACTAAAAACATATTTAGACTTACAACAACAAAAACAAATAAAACCCGAAGTAGAAAATCTACTGGAGGAAATCGGATATAAAAAATACAGTTATCAAACCGATGCAGTAAATCAAGCATTATCTATTATTGAGGAATACAACGGTGTTATTATTGCGGATGTGGTAGGTTTAGGAAAATCAGTAATTGCTTCATTAATCGCTAAAAATTTAGGTAAAAGAGGAATGGTGATTTGTCCTCCTGGTCTTATTGGAGATAAAATGAATAGCTCTGGTTGGTGGGGATATATCAACGATTTTAAGTTATACGATTGGGATGTAGAAAGTCGAGGCAAATTAGAAGATTTGGCAGATACTATTCAAACCAAAGGAATTGAAGTAGTAATTGTCGATGAAGCTCATTATTTCAGAAATCAAGATACTGCCGATTACGAAGCATTACTAACTATCTGTAGAGACAGAACCGTTATTTTATTAACGGCTACGCCTTTTAATAATTCTCCTGCGGATATATTTTCATTATTGAAATTATTTATTGTTCCTGGTAAATCTGGGATTACTATTGATGACAATTTAGAAGGATTATTTCGCGGATTTAATTATAAATACAAACGGCTTTCAGACATTATTAAAAATTGGAATTCAAATAAACCACAAAAGAGACAAAAGGCGGAAACGCTTTATGTAACAATGTTGGGAAAGGAATTACCAGTAGATATTAATATCGTTCGACACGAAACCAAAGTGTTAGCCAATCAAATAAAAAACATCATTTCATCAGTATTAATACGTAGAAACCGATTAGATTTAAAAGAGGATTACGTCTATAAAGCAGAAGTGGGTGACTTATCAAAAGTAAAAGACCCAGTAGAATTATTTTATCATTTAACACACGAACAAAACACATTCTACGACAGAATTTTAAACGAATATTTTGCAGAAAACGGAAGGTTCAAGGGTGCAATTTACCAGCCATTCAGCTATGAAAAAATAGTTGATGAAGAAAAATTAGACGAACAAGGAAACAGACAATTCCAACAACAACAAAACTTATTTGACTTTATGAGACGTTTATTAGTTAAACGTTTCGATAGTTCCTTTGGAGCTTTCAGTCAATCCATAGATAGATTTTTACAAGTCCATAATGTAGTTAGAGATTTTATAGAAAAATCAAACGGAAAATACATATTAGACAGAGGATTGATTGACAAAATAAAAATGTATGATGAAGATGATATTGATAGGGTTTTAAGCGAATATTCAAAAGATTTATTAAACAAAAAAGTACCTAAAAACAATACAGTATATGATGTAAATGATTTTCAAAGAAAAACAGATTTTTTGGCAGATATAGAAAGTGATATAGTGGTGTTTCAGGAAATAAAAAATCAATTAAGAGAATTGAAAATT
>JANLUX010000207.1:0-1510 GCA_031363705.1 Bacteroidota bacterium | reverse complement strand
CATCTAAGAAAACAAATGAATAAAGAAAATTTTTAAACGCTTCCAGGTTGTAGGTGGGAACACTTACCTGCGCATTTATACCTTCATGTGCAACATAAATTCTACCAAAAACTTTTAGCGGTTGAAGGCCTTTGTACAAGTCATCTCTAAACTCTTGCGGATTTACTATGGAATGGTATTGATAGAAACTTAAAGTAGTCCGCGGTTCTGTTTCCTGGTATAATAATTCTTTGAGTTCCTTTTGAGAAACACGGTTGTGTAGTACTGCCATAGTTTTACATTTTCAGACATCAGCAAAAGCCAATGTTCCATTTTTATGGACTCACTTGCAGGGTGAGCAAATTTGTGAAGCAAAGATAACGGTTTGAGTTTTTTGCGGAGTGAGCAACAAAAACTGGTGCTTAATTAAATACAAAAAGTTGAAGTGTGCGACGCAACGATGATGCTATAAAACAAATGCTGGCTAAAAAAAATTAATTCGTAATGCCTGCGAAAGTGTAGCGCAAACCTGTGGTTTTAAATCCGGTGTTTGTAAAGGTTTTTACGAAGTCGAGCCTTCCCACTTTTAAGATGTTTTCGAGTCCTGCGAAAACTTCGATATAATTATTGTGGTTGGGAAGATAGAGGGCATTGGCGCCGGTAACCAAAAACACGTTAAGCTTTTTGAACAAGGGAATTTTATTGGTGAGCAAACCATTTAGATGATACTCTACATGTGCAGTTGAATAAAATTTTTCGATGTTGCTGTACGAGTAATAAGGCATCAACTGGAAGCTGTTAACATAGGGTGATGCACCAAGGCCCTGGTTGCCGAAAAAGTGAATGTAATCAGGAAAAAAAACTGATTCACGGTTAAGAAAACCACCGGCGGTTATGCGATAATTTAATTGTCCGGCAAGCTTTAGATTGAGATCATCATTAACTGCAACTTTCCATTTTGAAAAATCAGCATTGCTGTTCAATAATCCTTTTATACCTGTAGTTAATCCCAGATTTAATGTTGGATACTTTGAGCCGATGCTCACTTTTCTTTCGGGAAATTCAATATACTTTGAGCCGGGTTGCCACCTTACATTAAACGATAATACGGAGGCAATGTTTGATGGCTGGGTGAAGTTTGGCGTGAACACCCTGTCAGGATAATCTTTCCATTTATAGTCGGTTGTATTGGATAAAGAAATCCTGTCTTCGTAATTAAAAGAAGTGCTGAGGGTGAAGCCATCGCCGATTGCTTTTACAAAATCAATTTTGGCAAAACCTGCTTCATAAATTTTCAGGTAATTTATTTCGTTTCTTAATGTGCGTAGAGAATTACCAAATACACGAACAGGATTTGTCCTATCAAACTGGTAAACATTTCTACCGCCTGATAGGGATAATGAAGTGAAATATTCTTTACCAAATTGATAGCCTACGGCAATGCTTGGATTTATACGTTCGTTGCTGAAACCATACCGGATTGCAGGCGTAATTGTGATAGCATTGCGGCGGGTATCGGAAAATCGTTTCC
>JANLUX010000206.1:0-3570 GCA_031363705.1 Bacteroidota bacterium | reverse complement strand
AAAGTATCTCCTCCAAAGAAGCCCGTAACCGCACCAATGCAAAAATTGCTGCATGGAGAAAAAAACTTTAGAGGTATTTTATAAACCGGTTGCCGAAAGGCAGATTACAGCAATTGCCATTTATATAGAACAAAAAGGATTTCCTGAAAATGCAGCCAGATTTGCTGGCAAGCTTTATGATTTCGGAGATTCAATTGGAATAGCTCCGTTAGCTTTCCCTGAATGCAGAAATAAAGTTTTTGCGAAAAGAAATTTCAGGTGTGCTGTTTTTCATCAGGATTATATTTTCGTTTATAAAGTTTTTAAATCTAAAATTACCATTCATCTCGTAATACATGCAAGCAGGATAAAATGAATTAAGAATTAGTTATTCCGAAGGAATTTATTATGAGTCCGAAAACAGTTTTGAAAAAAATAAAACCTGCAAAGAAAATCCCGAAAGAGAAAACCGCTGTCAAAAAATACGACCTCACTTTTTTCGAACAGGTTTTCGAAGTGGTTCGTTTGATTCCTTATGGAAGAGTTACTTCTTACGGAGCTATTGCACGTTATCTTGGCACTGCAGGTTCATCACGCATGGTGGGTTGGGCAATGAATGCTTCGCACACAACGCTGCCTCCGATTCCTGCACAACGTGTTGTAAACAGAAATGGATTGCTAACAGGCAAGCATCATTTTGGAAGTAATGACATGATGCAACAATTATTGGAAAGCGAAGGAATAGAAGTGGAAGACGATAAAGTGAAACGTTTTAAAGAATTGTTTTGGGATCCGATGATTGAGTTAGCCTTATGATCAATCTTGTTTTATCCGGTGGAGGAGTGAGAGGCATTGCACATCTTGGTGTGATAAAAATGCTGAAGGAGATGGGTATAAAAATCAATCATCTATCAGGCACAAGTTCAGGCGCTATTGTTGCTGCTTTTATTGCAGGTAGTTATAAACCTGATGAGTGCATGAACATTTTTATTAAAGAGAAAATGCTTCGCAGGTTGCGTGCATCAATGAATACCGGTTTATTTAAAATGGATGGGCTTGAATCGTTTTATCTAAAATATTTTCCTGCTAATTCTTTTGAATCATTAGAAAAAAAGTTGACTGTTTCTGCAACAGACATTGTGAATGCTAAAACAATTTATTTTTCGAAAGGAGAACTTATTCTTCCTTTGCTTGCGGCAAGTTCTATTCCTGTAATATTCAAACCTGTTGTGTTCCGAAATTATACTTTACTTGATGGTGGTTTGCTGAATAATTTACCGGTGGAACCTTTGTTAGAAGATAAATTACCAATCATTGGTGTGCATGTAAATCCGGTGGCAATTGTTGAAGAATTGCCAAATACATTTCGTGTAATGGAACGTTGTTTCAATATTGCTGTTTACACAAATGTGAAAGAACGAATGCGTCTTTGCGATTTAGTTATTGAACCCCCAGAGTTGAAAAAATATTCTGTTCATCAATATTCAAAAGCACAGGAAATATTTTTGATCGGGTATGATTATGCGAAGAGTATCCGGAAACAAATTGAAAAAATTATTGAAGATTGAAGAAGGAAGATTAGAAATTATTGTAATTGTTCTTAAATCTTCAATCTTCAACCATCAATCTTAATTCAAGCCCAGCCACTTTTTATAAATCCTTTCCTGCTTCTCAGATGGCTTTTCAATTCTTTCCAAAGCATAACTTGCTTTTGGTGAATTAATCAGTGTTACCATGATTGATTTCATTAATCCGTTTCTGCTAATTGTGAAATTTATTTTATCGCCAATATTTTTAAACTGTAAGGCTTTGGTAAGATCATCACCAACCCTTACACTGTCCACTGCAATTAACTCATCATTTACATTAATGCCTGCTTTCCATGCAGGAGAATTACGTTCAATATTTGTTACTGTTACTTTTCCTTCTTTAACATTTGATGTGATACCGGAATAAATAGTTTCCTGTTTTTCATTTTTATTTTTTAAACGCAACCCTGCTTTTTCTAAATACGAATTGTAGTTAATCTTTTTGGGTTTTCTGACATGGTTTGCAAAAAAATCATTCATGTCAACTCCTGAAACTTTTTTAATTGCATTGATTAAATCTGTCTCAGTATAGCCAATCCATTTTTTCTTATAGGTATTTTCATAAAGCATTTGCATTATGTCATCCAGACTTTTCCTGCCATCAGTTGCATCCATCACAGTAAAATCAATCATCAAAGCAATGAGTGAACCTTTGGTATAATAATTAGAAGTGGTGTTGGCAGAATTTTCATTGGGACGATAATATTTTATCCACGCATCATAGCTGGCTTCTGATGGACTTTGAATAGTATCTCCCGGATTCTGAACGTAACTAAAACTTCCGGAAAGTGTATTCAAGTATTCATCACCCGTTACAAAACCACAACGATGAACCATCAAATCATCATAATATGCAGTGAAACCTTCAGCAACATATAATAAGTCGGTATAATTTTCAGTGCTGTAATCATAAGGCAACAAAGTTTTTGGTCGCATTCTTTTTACATTCCATAAATGAAAATATTCGTGTGCAACCAAAGCCAGAAATCCATTGTAAGTACTCTCCGGTTCATAAGCCCACCTGTTCATTTGCAAAACACAGGAATTCAAATGTTCTAATCCTCCACCAGGAGCATTGTGATTCAGCACAAAAAAAACATATCGCTTACACGGGTTTTCACCAAATACTTTTGTTTCCTGCTCTGCAATTTTTGTGATATCTTTTTTAATTCGCTCTGCATCATAATTTCCTTTACCAATCATTGCAACCTGGTGATTAATTCCTGCAGCTTTAAATTCTATGATATCCGGATTCCCGATTTCGATTGGTGAGTCAGCAAGCAAATCATAATCAGGTGCAGTTAACATCCATTTATCACCTTTAACAGCATCCAGTGTAGTTATTATTTGTTTCCATTGTTTAGCAGGAATAATTTCTATCACGGATGATAGAGTTAGCATTTTATCCACATACATAAATATACTACTGCCTGCTATGAATGCATGTTCTTCATCAATAAAACTCGTTCGCACACTTAACTCATAAGCATACACCCGGTAATTTATTTTTATTGTTGCGCTTTTTCCGGTTGTGAGCTCCCATGTTGATTTGTTTATTTTCCCGACATCTAGATTTCTACCTTTATTATCAAATGCATTAAAGCCTTCCACGTGCCTTTCAAATTCCCTTATCATGTAAGAACCCGGAGCCCAGACAGGCATACTTACTCTTAACTTCTCGTTTTGCCAATTGTTTATTTCCATCTGCACCTGAACATAATGGCTTTGTGGTTCATCAAATCGCAGGGTATATTTGATGGTGGGTTGTGCTTTCGCAATAATGCAAGTACAGGAAAGCAAAATGATATTAAAGATAAATTTTCTCATCAATGATTTTTTGGAATAAATCGGAGCGAAAATAGTGAATGCAGTTTCTATAGTCAGATTACAGGCTCATTAAAAATGAATAGCGATATAATAATTGGCTGTTTAAAAATTATTTTTTACTCATCTTGTTAAAATGAAAAGTTTTGTTACTTTTGCCGTCCCTTTTTAGGGGTAG
>JANLUX010000307.1:0-2133 GCA_031363705.1 Bacteroidota bacterium | reverse complement strand
GGAATGCATCGGCACCTGTGTTTGTATAAGGATTAAAAATAGCAACGCCATTTACTGCCACTGCAATTGCACCTCTCGTAAAATGTGCGGGACTTACCGGAACAGGTGTTGCTGCAAGAACAGGATTTAGCGGAATACTCCATACATTGTTTCCAACATAACATTGCGGAATGGGAACTTGCTGTTGCCAATTGGTAATGCCTGCCATCATTGGATGCGTAGTAGGAATACCTTTTGATTCAACATAAAAGTAAGTGCTGTCCCAATGCGTATAAACATTTGGTTTAAACGGAGTGAATGCAGAATCAACAAAAAGCGGGTCTGTTGTGGTTTGCATAGTTTGTATGACTTTACCGGTGAAACCCAACAGCATCAACAGTACACCTGAGGATAAAACAGGAACCACATATTTTTTTTTCCTGCCTTCGGCAATTGAATAAAAATATCCTCCTATTACAAGCAGTAAAAATGTAAATATTAAAAATTTATAAAATAAATGTTGAGGCGTTTCAGAAGGTTTTGTGTTTTCAGAATGTAAATTGATATTTAATTCCTGCACCCATTCAGATTTGTTTAAAGCATAAGCCTGGTCTTCTTTAGAGAATGATGATAAAGGATAATTTACAATTTTATGATTGGCATCTTCTATAAAAACATTTCCGTTTTTATACATGTAAAAAGAACCGTCAACCGTTTTGTTTTCTTTTTCAACAAGCCAATTCTTTAGAATTACTTTATCATTATTGATGTCGTGAGCAAAAAGAAGATTGCTCAACAGGCAAAGTATTATTACTGAAATGTGTTTTATTTTCATGTTTTAGTTTTTACGGGGAATGAAATAATTGGATTTTATACTTGTAATGAAATTGTCATTCTTAAAAAAATAGTTGTTTCTAAGAAATTATTGTTTAATTAGTTTAATTGTTTTTGATGCCGCATCAATTATTTTCAAAAAATATATTCCATTTGATAAGTATGAAAAATCCTGCAACTCAATTTCATTTCCTGAATAAATTATTTGCCCGAAACAATTACGGAGTTCATAATTTTCTTTTCCCGTTTTTGATTTTAAATTAATGTGTGAGTTGAATGGATTCGGATAGCTCATCAAATTATCTGCACTGTTTTTAATTTCATTTATTCCAACTGAACTGTTGCAAAAAGTTCCTGTGCCAATTAAGCTGGTCATTTCATTGCATAAATAATTGTAGTTGACAATGTCAATAGCAGATAATGTTCCGGTAAGCAAATCGTTTGTTTCCAATGAATCAATTGCAAGGTTGTAAAACTCCTGATGACCATAATCAAAATTCAAAAGTTTGTAATCCATATTCCGCATTGCTTTGCCTTCAGTCGAATCAGATGTTAGTTTAAATATTTCGCAAAATGACCAGGGACGAACTTGCGTACTCTGATTTTTAATAATTGGCAAAATGCTTTTACTGTCAACAGGTTTGTTAGTTGGAATTTGTGATTGCCAGGTTGTATCTCCAAACAGTTCTATTACTGTCGCAAATAAATCTGCAGTGTTTACCAATGCATCGCTCACTCTGCCGGGGTTTACAACTGATGGACCTGAAATAATAAAAGGAACGGTTACACCGTATTGATAAATGGTTGCTTTGGCGTGGCTGACATCTGCAATTTGTGCGGTGCGCGGTGTGTTGCCATTATCACCAATAAAAATAAAATCAGTGCTGTCTAATCTATTCAATACTTGTAAGGAATCAAAGAGGCGTCCTATTTCGTGGTCGAGTGCTTCTAAGTCTGCTTTGAAATATTTTTTTGGATTTGCATTTATATCTAAAGTTGTTCCGCTTAATGTTGTATCAGAATAAAATCCTGATGGCGGCAAGTGAAGTGGTTCATGGGGCGCATTAAATGCTAACCACAAAAAAAATGGATTTGAATTTTGTGCTTTCAACCATGAAACAGCATTGTTTACATTCTCTGATGTTGCATAGTTGGTTACTGTGCTGGTAACACCATTGGTATATTTTGTCCAGTTGTAAAAACTGGGAAGCTGCCCAATAAAAGGTCCTTCAAAATGGTCGTAACCCAATACTAATGGGTTCAACAAATTGGATGGTGGAGTAGGTTGATGCAAATGCCATTTTCCAATATCTGCTTTAG
>JANLUX010000133.1:0-4787 GCA_031363705.1 Bacteroidota bacterium | reverse complement strand
TTGTTGAATTTTATTTTTTTCTTGTTGGCATAACGGACAAAAATTATCTTTTACAATATCCTTTTTCAAAACACTCAACCCTTCTGTTAAGAGTTTTAGAAGTTGAAGTTTGCTCAATTTCGCTGCATCTTTTCTAAGGTCAGAAAATGATTTATGATACGCTTTGTAAGTTTTGTGTATTTCATCAATGTCTTTTTCTAACTCTGTTAAATCCTCTGCAACTTTGTTGTGAAAATTTATTTGTTCAATGTGTTCTGTGTCCTCTTTGGTTTCAAGTGATTTTAAAATTTCTCTTGCCTCATTGTAAGAGGAAATTCTCTTTCCAAGTTTCAAAGGGTCTATTAGTTTGTTTGAAGCGTCAAAAAATTGTTTCGGGGAAACAATGTTCTGTCCAAAACACTCCATTAAGATTGCTTGTAGCCGACTTTTATTACTACTGAAACCAGCGGCTTTAATATCCTTAGCGTATCTGCCTGCAAACTTTTTCAGCAAACCTCTCATTTCTTTCACTCCCGTGAAACCAATGATTGCTTGAAGCTCGGTGAGCTTGTCCCCCTTTGTTGCTGTGATAAACCGAATTAAATCACGATAGCGAAGAATTAAATTCTCTGTAGATGATTGACTGAAATAGTTTGCAAACTCCTTAGTTGAATTGGAATTATAAACTGCAAGTGAACTGTTAATTGTTTTTTCAGTGTCAAGATTTTTGTTGGCGAATTTGATTTCAATTTTAGCATCATCACTGTCTGGAAGAAAAATATTTCTCAATGCTGATTTTGTCCCGACTTCTACACCTGATAAGTGTTCAATCTTATCTTTATAAAACCATTCCAAAGCATCAGTCAATGAACTTTTACCTGTTCCGTTTTCTCCAAAAATGAGAATGGATTTTTTGTCAAGGTTAAGGGGAAGCGTTTCTTTAACACCTCTGATACCAGTGATATTTATGGATTTGATTTTATTCATCTTCTTTTTCAACTTTTTTTAATTCGGATTGTGTCAACTCATCCATTGCATTTTGAATTTGTCTTTCAGTAAATTTCCGTTCTGCGTAAAGTGAAATTAATTTGTTAACCGTTTTCTCGTCTGCGTTAGGAACATTGAGTATTTCCGAAAAGAATTCCTCAATTACAGCTTGTCCGCTTTTAATTGTGTTGTCCATTTTCATTTTGTTTAGTCAAAATATTTCCAGTCAATAATAAAATTCGCTTCCAGTTTCTTTTTCATTATTTCAGAACCTGTTTTGTTGTTGCAAATCGGATATACTCCATATGTTTCTACAAAAGCACGAATGAAATAACTTTCAAGTTCTTCAACGGTAAAGTTCCAGAAACTGCGAACCATTTCAAAATTTATTAAAGTAAAGTTAAGTTGTGCAACCTTGCGATAATTTACCAACCCTTGATTTTTACTCTTACCTTCAAAATGTCCTGTTAGTCGGCTGCCAATGCTGTTTGTTTTCTTTTCACTCATACCGATATACAACAGTCGGGATTTTTTGAAAGGGTATTGAACTTTTGTTTTGGTTGTGGAAATGAAATAAAGTCCTGTTAAACCGATTAGCGGTTTGATGTTTTTGATTTCAAAAGTTTTCGGCTCATCAAAATATATTTTGAATTCTTTAGGCATTTCAAGTGCTGTAAAATTTTCTTACATGATAAAAAGTTTGGTGAAAATGTCACTCATCTTCTGCAACAAATCTTCATTCGATTTTTTCTTCAATTCTGATTTTCTGTATTCGTGATAGAGTGCTAAAATCTTTTCCTCGTCTTTTTTTCCTATTCTGTCAATGTCAACCATCAATGCTTTGTTGATGTCGTTGGGTTCAAATTTTTGTAAGCCGTTTCCATATTCTCTGCGATTGTCGTTGAAAATATCTTTTGAAATATCCGTGAGTAGATAAGCAAAAAGTAAATCTGCTTTCGGTGCTGAAAACATATTCAGATATATGCAATGAAAAGTTGTAAGGTTACTAATCTTTGCTTCGTTGCGTATAAAACGAAGTCCGTTCCGATTAAAAACAGAAACCCAAATTGGTGATGGTGGTCTTTTCTCCAAAGTGTGCCAGGGGTTACGGCTTGCTGTTAAAAACTTTTTGTGAACTTCTTCGGCTTCTCCTTTCGCAAGATATTTTTTCAAAGAAGGTTCTGTTGGTTCGGTAGCGTTAAGAAGATAAATAAACCTGTCTTGCTGTTTTAAACTTTCAAAATCATTACTTGTGAAAAATGCTCCGTCAATATCAACTGACTTTGTAACACAAGGCAACAAATATTTTTCTTGAATGTTGAATTGTTTCGCCTTTGATTGATTGAATGTAAAATACTCATTTGCACCAGTGGCAATGCCACGAACAACCTTTCCAAAGTTGGAAAAAGGCACAAGGTTTTTAAACCCTGTTGCGTTTTGCTCTTGATAATATGCTCTCCACTTTATTTGAGGATTGAGTTCTGAAAATGCAATTGCATTTTCAGATTTGAAATTCGGATATGAATGAAATTTTGTTTGTAAGGCAAACAATTCATCAAGCGTTTTTATATTGATGAATTCAACTTCTGATTTCTCTTTATCATTTGCGAAAAGCAAAATAGATGCAGTCGTTAAAGCATCATCAAAAACATTTTCTTCAAAGTCAAAAATGATAATGTAACGAAGCAATTTATTCTTTATAAGATATGACTTCACTAACTTACCATAATCTGAATTCAAAAATTCAGAAGGAATAATGTAGGCGGCTCTGCCGCCTACATTTAATTGGTATGCTGATTTTAAAAGAAAGAGAGTGTAAAGATTTGTGAAGCCGTTTAGTTTCAATCCAAGTTTGTCCTCAATTTCTTTGAGTGTTGTTTTGTTTTCGTAGTCGTGAAATTTGAAGTATGGCGGATTGCAAACAATTCCATCGTATCTGTTTTCCCAATCGTTAAACATATAATCCTTGAGCAAGATTGAAGTGTTGTTTTCATCTTCAAAGAGTTTTGCAGCTTGCTGTAAAATGTTTTCATCAATATCAAAACCTTTAATAATGCAGTCAGTATTGTCTTGTCGGATTGCTCTTGCAAACACACCCAAACCAAAAGCAGGGTCTAAAACGGTTTTGAGTTTCTTGTTACCCAAAATCCATTTTGACATGAACTGTGCAATAGGAAAGGGAGTAAAAAATTGTGCAAACTTTTTCCGATGCTCAATAGAAATGTATTGAGAATATTCCTTTTCGGGTTCGTTGGTTGTGATATTTTGTTTTGTTGCCAGCATCAAAATTCGTTTTCATTAATTCCTAAAATTGTCCGCAATTTATTTACATCAAGGTAGGCAACACCGCCTTCAAAGGTTACATAGAAAAGCAATCTGCCTCTGTCAAGTTCTTTGAGTTTACTTTTATGCGTTGGCATATCAACCTTACCTGCTATTTCAGTTCCGAAAACTGGATTGATTTTGATAGTCGTTTTGTTTTGATTTTTTACATCACTCTCCAAACGAAATTTTACATCTTCATTGTCGGGGTCAGAAATAATTGTCAAAATGCTTTCATAAGAAATACCGAAAACTTTGTCAAAGAACACTTGAAAATAAAAGTGAGGAACATTGTAAACCTGTGTCCACAAGTAAACAACTTTAAGGTCTTCAACTTTCGGAGTGATACTTAGGAAATCTCTTTTCTGAACTTCTGCAATAGCTTCTTTTAGAATTTTGAAATGCTCTGAAAGTTCAATTAATCTTTCTGATGAACTCCAACTTTGTCTTCTGAAATCAGCAGCACTTAATGTTTCCTCATTGATGCCGTGTAGAATTTCAATGTATTTTTTTCTTGAAGGATGGTCTAAAAGGTCTGCATATTCTGTAAGTATTTTTTCTTTTGTTCGCAATGCAATTTCTGTGTAGTTCCTGATACGGACTTGCATTGCTCTATCATACTTCTCAATTAAAAATGCACTTGAACGGATTTCAATTCCTGCAATTGCAAGTGGGACAATAGGATGATTTGTGTCGTGAGGTAGTTGGCTAATGTCATAATTCCAATCAGGGTTGTAATTCTCTTTTTTGAAAATTAAAACATCTGGTCGTTTACCAATTGTATCTAACTCAACTTGGAAATGTTGGTAGAATTCGTCAAAGCCCTCTTCGCCTGCAACTCTATCTTCCGACTTGCCATATTTGACAGCAACAAAGTTTTTTGAAGTTTCATTAAATGCACGAAGCATTAAACTTTCTGCCCAGTCACCTTGCTCTCTGTTCGTTATAAAATTTGAGGATGCCTGTGTAGGTGTCCTTGACTTTTCCCTTTCAATATCCAAGTCAACAAGGACTTTGGGAACGGTTTCAATAAGTGTTTTTATTCTTTCTTTATAGCTCATTGTTTTGCTTTTAGATACTGAACTTTTCTTTCTGCAACCTTCAAAGTGTCAAGGTCTGCTTCTTCTTCAAGAATTCTGTAAGCGATTTGGTCGCTTAGATATTCTTTCAATAAATCCTTTTCATCAAGTTTGAAATACTTTGCAACCTGTTTGATTTGGTCTTTGGTTGGCTGTCTTTCGCTGCGTTCTATCTTGCCAAGCAAAGAAGTGTCAATACCTATTTTCTCCGCAACTTCTCTTAATGAAAGTTTCGCCTCCTCTCTCAAGGTTCGGACTTGTTCACCCAATGTTGCTACTTTATTCTTACTCATTTATCAAGGACAATTATTGTCCAAAGGTAAAGTTTTAATTTTATCAAGGACAAATGATGTCCTCAAAAGTTTTCAACATTATGTGAGTTGAATAAAGCGATGGAGAAAACACTCTTTCAATTTTTTT
>JANLUX010000117.1:0-1814 GCA_031363705.1 Bacteroidota bacterium | reverse complement strand
TCGTCCGAAATACAAATTACATTGCTTCGCTTTGTCAGCAGTTCTGTGTCCTCTGTAAATTTGTGAATGGTTGTAAGAAAAACGCCTCCGCTTTCTCGGCCTTGAATTAGCTTTCTTAAATCGGATCGGCTTTCTACACTTACAACTGTATTGTCGCCAATGAAATTTTTAGCATTAGTAAACTGTCCCGAAAGTTGGTCGTCTAAATCTGTTCGGTCTGTTATCAAAACTATTGTCGGACTTTCAAAGTGTTCGCTTTTCATCAATAACCTTGTGAGGTAAAGCATTGTGAAACTTTTACCGCATCCAGTTGCACCGAAATATGTTCCGCCTTTGCCGTCTCCGTTTGGCTTCTGTGCTTTCTTTATGGTGTCATACAAAACTCTTGCTGCATAGTATTGAGGATAACGGCAAACTATTTTTTCATTCTTCTTTGATGTGTCGGGTATGTAAATAAAATTACGAATGATGTCACGCAAACGAACATGATTAAACATTCCCTGCACAAGCGTAAACATGCTGTCAATACCGTCAACATCTTTTGCAAGTCCTGCAACTCTACGCCATCCGTAAAAAAATTCATACGGTGCAAAAAATGAACCTGCTTTATTGTTTACGCCATCGCTGATAACACAAAAGCAATTGTATTTAAACAGTTCGGGAATGTCTCTGCGATAACGAACCGTAAGTTGATTGAACGCATCAAAGATTGTTGCTTCTTCACGGATTGCACTTTTAAATTCAAACACTACAACAGGCAAACCGTTGATGTAAATAATACCGTCAGGAATCCGCTTTTCATTTCCAACAATCTCTAACTGGTTTACAAACTTATAAATGTTGTTGTCAGCTTGTACTGAGCCTGTCGAAGTACCATATTCTACTCCGTCTTCTGCTGCTATTGAAATAAGCTGTTCTGCTTCGGGTTGTTTGTGTTTATTTAGTCCTTTGTAATCTATAAGTTGAATGTAAATGTCTTTGTTGTTACGGTCTTCTCTTTTCAGAATAAAACCGTCTGAAAGCATTTTTAGAAAAGTTTTGTTGCTTTCGTAAATGTCAGAAGATGGTAAGGATTTGAGTTGAAGAATAATTGATTTGGTTTCATTGATAGTAATACCGTGACTGGCATATTGCGTTAAAAGAAAGTTTTGTAAATCTTCTTCTATCAATACTTCATCGGGTGCTCGCTTAATGGTAATACCTAAGTGGTGCGGAAAATTTTCGTTCCCCAACAATTCGGTAAAAGCGCGTTCTAATTTTTCCTCTGTAAACCGCATTTTAATTGTTAATTATAAATGGTTAATGGTTAATGCTTGCTTTTGCTGTTTTTATACTGCTTGTAATTAGCTTGATGATTTCAATTGCATCATTGTTTAAATTATTGAATAATTCAGTACTTAAAAAATCAGTAGCATGAAGAAGTTCTAACCAATAGATAGATTCATTAATTTCTTTTTGTGCAATTGCCATTTTGTGAATGAAATCGGGTTTACTTTCTGAATGTTCTGATTCTCTAATCATTGCTCCAACTGAAGTTCCACTTCGTAAAAGTTGTTTAGAAAGCACGAATTCTTTCTTTTCTTGAATCAAGAATTTATAACAATTCACAACTCTAATTGAGAAGTTAAAAGTCTTTGTCTTTAAAATATTCTCTTTCATAATTAACCATTAATCATTTACCATTATCCATTAATTTTTTAATATCATTTTCAATCTCTTTCAAACTCTGTTCTTTTTGAATTTGCTTTTCATTGGCTTTGTATTTTTCAAATTCGGTACCCGATTTCTCCAATGCTTTTTCGTGGCTTATTTTT
>JANLUX010000105.1:0-20579 GCA_031363705.1 Bacteroidota bacterium | reverse complement strand
AAAAGAAATAAGCAAAATAAAAATAGCAGACCCTGCCTGCGGCAGTGGCAGCTTTCTTATCGGTGCTTATCAGTATTTGTTAGATTGGCACAAAAACTATTACAGCAACAACGGCAAGAGCGCGGGCAATTCCCCTCTCCTTCGGAGAGGGGTTAGGGGTGAGGTTCTCACACCCGAAGGCAACTTAACCACAGCAGAGAAGAAAAGGATTTTACTAAACAATATTTTCGGAGTTGACATTGATGTAAACGCGGTAGAAGTAACCAAGTTGAGTTTGCTTTTAAAATGTATGGAAGGCGAAACCGAAGCAAGTATTGCTTCGCAACTTCGTTTGTTTAACGAAAGAGTTTTGCCAACGCTTGACAACAACATCAAAGACGGAAACAGTTTAGTTGATACAGATTTTTACGGAGGAGTTTTAGATTTTGGTGAGGAGAAAAAAGTAAAGCCGTTCAGTTGGCAGAAAGCATTTCCAGAAGTGTTTAAGCAAGGCGGTTTTGATGTTGTGATTGGAAATCCACCTTACATCATGTTACAGAATCTTGAAACAAGAGAAGTGTTTGACTATACTTTGAAAAAATTTAGTTCAGCAAAATACAAGATTGACACCTACCAACTTTTCACAGAGCAAGCAGTTAAACTTTTGAAAGACGGAGGACTTTTAGGTTTTATTACTCCAAACACATTCTTGAAAAATATTCATGCAGAACCTTTGCGGAAATTTATTCTTGACAGCACTTCAATCAAAGAAATTCTTTTGTTTAACTATTCTGTTTTCGCAGCGGCAAGTGTTGACACTTGCATTTTCATTTTAGAGAAAGGTGAAGCAAGCAAGAAAAGTGAACTTGAAGTAAATACTTCTGATGTTGTCTTTGAAGTCAAAAACATTTCAAGCGTTAAGCAATCAGTTTTCGCAAATAACAACAGAACAGATTTTAACCTTCTCATTTCGGGTAATGATTCGGAAGTGTTGAATAAAATTTTAAAGAACTCAAAACCGCTTGGAGATTTTTGCGGAGCATATTTTGGAATCCAAACTTTTGACAGAACCAAATATGTAAATGAAACAAAAAAGAACAATCACTATGAACCAGTAATTGACGGAGGAAATATTGAACCATACAATTTGAAGCCGTCAACAGAATACGTCCACTACATTCCTACTGCAATCAAAAGCGGAGGAAATGAAATCATTTACAGACAGAACAGGATTTGCATCAGGCAAATTGGAGCAACGCCAGTTGCGACTTTTGTACCTGCAAACATTTTTACTCTCAACACGATTTACAATGTTTATCTGAAAGAAAAGAGTTTAGCAGACCTGAAATTTTTATTGGGAGTAATCACTTCAAAGGCAACAAAATATTTTTGGAAGAAAAATAGTTCAGACGAGAAAAAAACTTTTCCGAAAATTAAGAAGGAAGCAATTCTTTCAATTCCAGTTCCGATAGTCAACAAACAGAATAAAAACTTGCATGATGAAATTGCGAAGTTGGTAAACCAACTTTTGCAACTCAATCAACAAAAGCAGAAACAAAAACTTGCTACCCAAGTTTCGCAACTGCAAGGCAAGATTGATTATTGCGAAAGCAGAATAAATGAAATCGTTTATCAACTCTACGAGTTGACAACAGACGAAATAAAAATTGTAGAAGGAAAATGAAATACAATCCGGAAATACATCACCGCAGGACAATCCGTTTAAAAGGATATGATTATTCGCAGGCAGGCGCGTATTTTATTACCATTTGTTGTCAGGACAGAGAATGCAGGTTCGGGAAAATTGAAAACGATGAAATGATATTGAATGAATATGGAACGATTGCATACAATGAATGGATCGAATTACCGAAACGGTTTCCAAATTTTGAATTGGATGTTTTTCAAATAATGCCCAATCATATGCATGGTATTATTGTATTATCCGAACACGATGTAGGGGCAGGGTTTACCCGTGCCCAAAATAGTTCGATTGTACAAAATAATATAACGAATGAAAATATGGTGTTTTCGGAAAAAGAGGCAACGGTAAACCCCGCCCCTACAATAACCGCAACCATTGGCGATATTTTGGGCGCATATAAATCGTTGGTGGCAAATGGTTGTTTGGATATTCATAAACAAAAATGGGCAGGGGTGAACCCTGCACCCTACATGGGCAAATTGTGGCAACGCAATTATCATGAACACATCATCCGAAACGAACAATCGTATCAAACCATATCTGAATACATCATTAATAATTCTGCAAAATGGAATGATGATAAATTTTTTACCGAATAAATTGAAAAATGTAATAATGAAAAGTAACACAACAATTAAATTGAAGGAGGCAATTGCAAATGCTCAAAGATTTATAGAACAAATGGATGATAAAAAATTATCGAAGCATCTTGATTTGTTTCGTGAGCAAATGTAAAAGGCATATCAACAAAAGAATGATGCAGCTTACAAGCTTTTATATGAATATGAACAGCAAACATTAATAGCACGCATTAATAAGAATTTTGCTGTTGAGAAGCAAAATTGATTATTTATGAAAGCATAATAAGTGAAATCGTTTATCAATTCTACAATTGACGGAAGCGGAAATAAAAATTGTTGAGGGTAAGTAATACAAATGGTAAATGAAGATGAGATAAAGAAAACAAAAATGATTGCCGATATTTTATTCAATACAGTTTTGATTTTTATTAAAGGAAACAGAGACTTCTTTAAAATCATTGATGATTTTCATAACAAGATGCCGCCCCAACATAAGCGGGCAAAAGAATTATCTGATGCTTCTTTAATTATGACGGTGGTTGATACAACAAACATGAAAATGAATTTAAAATCTGCTGACATAAATTTATTTCAGAAAAAATTAGAGAACTTTAATTACGATAGAATAATTTTCAGAAAAAAAGAATCATATCCTTCTCAAAAAATTTACAACGGTTATTGCGCACAACCGCTTGGGATAAATTCACCGTTTCAATAATTCAAAGTTTACTGGAAGATAATTCCCATAAAGATAGAATACCTTACTTGTTTGGTTATAGAATTGGAAAAGTAATTGGATGTTAACCGCTATGAAAGCCAGCACACATTGCAAGCACATTTTATTTTTTTGCAAATGCACAAAGCCAACACAGAAAAAAATAAAAAAAGCTTGCAATCATTCACCCAAGAAAAAAATTGAATTAAAAAATTTCTCCCACCCACAAAAAAATTTAAAAACCCAAACGCACAGTGCAACTACAACCGACATCTCTTCTACAAAAACTTTTCTTTCTTCTCATTCAACCATTCCAAAGCTGAACCACTTAATAATTGTTCTTTAATGTGATCATTAAGACTCATTGATTCAATAAGACTACCGGGAGTGTTTTCACCAAGCGGAAAAGGATAATCACTACCAAGCGCAATTCTATCCGCACCAATAAATTTTATCAGGTAATCCAACACATTTGGGTCGTGCACTAATGAATCAATAAAAAATTTGCCAACATAAGTTCTTGGATTTACGTTGTTGTGAATTGCAACTAAATCGGGTCTGCTTTCAAAACCATGTTCTATTCTCCCTATCAATGACGGAAATGTACCACCACCATGCGCAAAGGCAACGCGAAGCTTGGGAAGTTTTTCAAACACTCCTCCAAAAATCATTGAGCAGATTGCAAGTGCAGTTTCAGTCGGCATTCCTAACAGCCATGGTAACCAATAACGTTCCATGCGTTGCTGACCTGCCATATCCCATGGATGAACAAAGATGGAAGCATTTAATTTTTCTGCTGCTTCAAAAACAGGAAAGAGTGAAATTGCTCCAAGGTTCCAGTCATCAACAACATGTGATCCTATTTGCACACCATGCAAACCCATCTTCATACAACGCTCCAATTCCTGTATTGCAAGATCTGGGTCTTGCATGGGAATAGTTCCAAGCCCGACAAATTTTTTTGGATAACGTTGGACAATCTCTGCAATGTGATCGTTCAGAAATTTTGAAAGTTCCAATGCATCCTGAGGTTTCGCCCAATAAGAAAACATAACAGGAATGGTGCTTAACACTTGTACATGTACTCCATGATGATTACATTCTTTAATTCTTGTTTCAGCACTCCAGCAATTATCTTCTATCTCCCTGAAAAATTTATCACCTATCATCATACGTGCACAGCAAGGTTTGTGATGATCTAAAGAAACAAATCCACCATAGCCGAATTTAGCACTCCAGTCGGGCATGTGCTCCGGAATGATGTGTGTGTGAATGTCTATTTTGAGCATATTTTCATTTTTCATTAGAGGAGTGTGTTGGACAAATTGGAAGTCGTACTTCTAATTTGTCCAACATTAAAAATCAATATCTTGTATGTTTTTCCAGTTAATAGCATGAATTGAATTTGTTTTTGTTTCATTCTCTCCGTTGTAAACGAGCCATGCATTTATCCTGTGTCGCTTATCTAACGATTTATAATATTGCATTCCTTTGAAATAATCACTGTTTAACGTTTTGCCTGATTTAATTTCAACTAATATCTTAGTAAGCCCTTTATCAATAAGGCAATCAATTTCATTTCCTGTTTTATCCCGCCAGTAATAAAAATCCGGAAGTTCTCCTTTGTTGTAAGCATTTTTCATCAATTCATTAATAACAAAATTTTCCATCAGGTGACCGGTAACATAATGCTCGTTCAATTGTTTTTCGCTTTTAATACCAAGAAGAAATGCTGCCAATCCGGTATCGTAAAAATACAGCTTCGGTGTTTTGGTAATGCGTTTGTTAAAATTTACAAAATAAGGCTGTAAGTTATGAATGATGAAACTCGACTCGAGAATACTCATCCAGCTTTTAATAGTATGATGGCTCACTCCGCAATCATTACCCAGGGATGAATAATTTACAAGTTGCCCTATCCTGCCTGCGCACAAACGGAGAAATCGCTGAAAGTTGGAGAGATTGCCAATATTTTGAATCTGTCGTACATCTCTTTCAATATAGGTTTGTATGTAGCTCCCATACCAATCGGAAGGATGAATATTGGTTTCATAAACCGGAGGATAAAAACCTCTGAACAACAATCTGTTTAATTTTTGAGAGGCGAATTTTGAATCCTGCAATTCACTCATGCTTAAAGGAAGCAAGCGCATCACCGCTACACGTCCGGCAAGAGATTGTGAAATTTCCTGATGCATTAAATAATTGGAGGAACCTGTAATAATAAATTGTCCCGGCTTTTTTAATTTGTCAACATGCGTTTGAATGTAAGAGAACAAATGTGGAACACGTTGTGCTTCATCCAATATTGCTCCATTGCCAAGGCTTTCCAAAAATCCACGTGGATCTTTTTCTGCGTTGTGCCTCACATCCGAATCTTCCAACGAGGCATACGCATAATTTGGAAACGTTTGCTGCACCAATGTAGTTTTACCCGACTGTCGAGGACCCATCACACTCACCACTTTAAATTTCTTTGAAAGCGCAAGCAACTTTTTAACGATATGCCTTTGAATAATCATTTTTCTGTTGGACAAATTGGAAGTCACACTTCCAATTTGTCCAAAGATAGAAATAAACTTTACTTGGATAGTATTTTACCTAAAATAAAATGGGTTCTCATTTTAAAAGTAGGATACAGGATTGGTTTAAGAAAAAATATATAATGGACAAATTGGAAGTGTGACTTCCAATTTGTCCAAATCTAAAATTTAAACATCAAATCTTATTCCCTGAGCCAAAGGCATTTCAGTAGAATAATTAATCGTGTTCGTTTGTCTGCGCATATAAATTTTCCAACTGTCACTTCCGCTTTCACGTCCTCCACCGGTTTCTTTTTCTCCTCCAAAGGCACCACCTATTTCGGCACCGCTTGTGCCGATGTTTACATTTGCAATTCCACAATCAGAACCTTCATGCGAAAGAAATTTTTCTGTCTCTAATATATTTCTTGAAAAAATAGAAGAAGATAAACCCTGTGGCACATCGTTCTGCATTTCAATTGCCTGGTCAATTGTTTTATATTTCATGATGTATAACACAGGAGCAAATGTTTCATGACAAACAATGGGAATATTTTTCGGAACTTCTGCTATGCATGGTTCCACATAACAACCGCTTTCATATCCTTCACCTGTCAAGTTTTTTCCGCCAATTAAAATTGTACCCCCTTCTTTTTTAACACGTTCAATGGCAGTATTAAAATCATCAACAGCCGTTTTATCAATCAATGGTCCTACCAAAGTTTTTGAATGCAACGGATGACCAATACGAATATGTTCATACGCTGCAACTAATTTTTGTTTGAAATTTTCATACACACTTTCGTGGATGATTAATCTCCGGGTAGAGGTGCAACGCTGACCGGCAGTACCCACTGATCCGAATAAAGTTGCACGCAATGCCATATCCAGATCCGCATTTTCAGTAATGATGATAGCATTGTTACCACCAAGTTCTAACAAACTTCGTCCTAATCTTTCTCCCACAATTGCACCCACGCGTTTTCCAACCCTTGTGCTTCCTGTTGCAGAAATTAAAGGCACACGTTTATCAGCTAAAAAATTATCGCCTACATATTTTGAGCTTGCAACAATCAAATTACAAACACCTTCAGGAACATCGTTTTCTTTCAATACATCCGCAATAATATTGTGTACTGCTATGGCACATAGCGGAGTTTTTGAAGAAGGTTTCCACACCACACAATCACCGCACACCATTGCAAGCATGGCATTCCAGCTCCATACAGCAACAGGAAAATTAAATGCTGAGATAACACCAACAATTCCAAGCGGATGATACTGTTCATACATGCGGTGCTTCGGCCGTTCACTGTGCATGGTGAAGCCATGTAATTGCCGTGACAAACCCACTGCAAAATCGCAGATGTCTATCATCTCCTGTACTTCGCCCAACCCTTCCTGGTAAATTTTCCCCATCTCGTAAGAAACCAGTTTTCCCAATGGCTCTTTGTACTCACGTAATTTATTTCCAATCTGACGCACCACTTCACCTCGATGAGGAGCAGGAGTCATTCTCCATTTTTTAAAAGCTTCTTCAGCAGTCTGAATTATTTTTTCATAATCTTCGGTTGTTCCCTGCTTTACTTTTCCAATCAAAGCACCATCAGCGGAAGCGAAAGACTCAATTAATTCACCGGTAGTATTAAACCATTTTGTGCCGGTGCATGCTCCATTGCTGATATCTTTTATACCAAGTTGCTTTAATGTTTCACTGATTTTAAAATCATTTGCAACTGCTGTTTCTGTTCCCATAATATATTTTTTTTAGCGTGCCAAAGTTAGTTATTCCAATAATTGAATTATATGCTTGTATCTATTTCAATACATTTGTTTGCGATAATTACAATTGAAAATTTATTAATGTGATATGAAACAACTATTGATTCTTCTGCTGTTTATCTCCGGAGTTTATAATTGCAACGCACAATACACCAGGGAGAAATTAATCAGTATTTTAACTGATAATGAAAAAGTATGGACAGTAAAAAAAGGCACTGCACCCGGGGCAAAAACTTTTACCTTTAATAAAAATTTTACAGCTGAAGTAGTAAAGCAAAACGGAAAAAACGCAACTGTTAAATGGACATTGAGTACACTTGATAATATCCGCTGGTTTATTACAATTGACAATCAAAAATTTGAATTGATTGTTAGCTATGATAAAACGGGACAGCAATATTTAAAACTGAATCTTCAGCCGCGTGATATTAAAACATCAGTGTATGAAGAAACCATTCTTTATCCAACAAAGTAAATATGACGACTCAAAAATTTGAACGAGCTGTTACTTTATTTGGTCCATTGTTTGGTTTTATTCTTACTGCGGCAGGGTTGATTATATCCGTATCTAATTTTTCCAAAGACCAGAAAGCCAAGTCAGCATTGGAATTTAAAAGAGATTTCTGGACTAAACAATCGGAAATTTATTTAAAGACCTCGCAGGCAATAGGCAGCATTTGTGCCGAGGTAAATAAAACAGATGTGGAAGATTTTGACAAGGTTAATTTTGCAAAATCCAAAGCTCAGTTTCAGGCACTTTACTGGGGTGAAATGAATTTTATTCAGGACTCAATCGTTATCTCCGATATGAAATCCTTCGATCAGTATATCAAAGATTTTAATCCTGCAGTAACTGATGCTGAATACCGGCAAACGTTGATACGGCTTGGCAATAAAATTATTTTAACCTGCCGTAATTCTTACATAAAATCTTTTGATAACCTGCAGATAGAAACGATGAAAGAAGACACTACCAAAGCTTCATATTAAAAAAGGCAAATCCATTTCATTGAAAACAATTATCTGGTTACAATTATTTTTCTTGTTTCCATAAAATTTGCTGATTGAATATGCACGAGATAAATTCCTTCTGCAAAATCTTTTGTACTTATTTTTATCTGATGTGTTTTGGTAGCTGAAGTTGTGTAAATAACATTTCCTGTGATGTCAGTTATTGTGACCTGAGCTTTTTCAATTGTTGCTTCAAGTTCAATATTAAAATAATCAAGAGCCGGGTTGGGATAAATTTTTATTTGCTGGTTTTTGTCTGGATGTTCTTGCATCCCAACTGAGCAAGGTCTTATTGACACAGTAAAAGTCATGTAATTTATGCCTGGTGCAGGGCATGCATCGTCCCATGCTTTAATTACAAACGGGTAATTAGTAAATTGATTATTGCAACTGTTAACAGCATGAATACAATTGGTGATCCATGTAAAATTTAATTGATGACCAAGTTGATACGGACCACTAGGTGTATTAAAATTAAGCTGCGCGCAGGGAGGACGCATGCAATTGATAAATGGCGCTACAGAACCGGAATCAAAAGCAGCTCCTTTTACATCTATCCAGAAATTTTGCGGAGTAGTGCAGGTTGGTAAATGAAATTCAAAATCTGATACGCTTAAGATAAATTGTACAGTATCACCTGCATCCACGGTGTCTGCAAAAGAAGTATATAAACCTGTGTTGGGATCAATAAAAGGAGCAGGACTAATAGCAGGAGGATTATTCTGAGTTGAGCCTGTAGCGTTACATGCTCCTGAACATCCTGTACCGGTTAAAGCTATCTGCATTTCACGAAATACAGAAGCAATTTTAATTCCGCATCGGTAACTATCAACACGCGAAACCAAAGCAAAATTACCTTGCGGTGTACCGGGAGGAGGAAAAACGTTAAATTCTCCTGTAGATGTGTTAATCGTTGGATTGCCAGGCATGGGAGAGGTAACTGAGTATGGAGGAGCAAATGTCAATGGGCCAAATGGTAATCCACTACCATTACTTCCAAGAGGATAATCAAATCCATAACTCAGCGAATCAAAATCCTGATCTAAACCAAGGGAGTTATATCGGAATGGATAACCTGTGCAGATTAAAGATTGTGGTGATAGTGTGAACTGTGGAGAAGAATCAAAGCAAGGATTTGCATTTCCCAGAGGTGGATAAGGATACATGATGGATCGTAATACCATTTGTGCTCCACCATTTATATTATTAACACCATTTCTGCAACATTCATTGTCCCAATAAAAAATCCAGCCAGATGGAGGAGGAGTACCATTTAAAGTAATCGGATTTGATCTAAAAATAAATTCTTCTACACCTGGAAACCCACCAGGATTATTACAACTTCCGCAACCAAAGGGTGTTAAATCATTATCTGCCACAAGCATAAGTGGAATATGTGGTAAGCCCGTTACTGTCGATCTTAATTCCTGAGTTAAACTTAATGGAATGCCATTGCAATCACGATAAAACTTTAAATAAAAAACATATTGTCCGTTGCCAATGCATTCCCAGTTGATTTCTCCACCTTTAAGATGAGATGCAGTACTTGAAAAATTAAACAAGAAAATAAATAATACTGTGAGGTTGATAATTGTTTTCATCATGATGGTTGTCTGAATTTATAGTATCGATAAAGATATAATTAATGAAGAGATTAGCTATTGAATAACTAACATGACATGATATTTATAATAAAGGTTGCATCAACTAATTTAAGTTATCGTTACTTTCTTTTTCAAAACTTATAATTTAACAGACTGTGTTTTTCATGTTTTAAATGATAGATTTTGATTTAGTAGGTTGTATCATAGAATTTTTACATTCGTGCTGGTAACCACTGGCATAACAATGAAAATATTTACTTTATATAAATTACAATTACTTCTTCTTTGCTCTGTAATAAGTTCGATTGCAGATGCACAAAATCTCGCTGCAGGTGTTAAATCGAATGGAGGATGGGGAATTATGCGCAAAGACCTGACATGGATTATTGAACCTGACTTCGACAGGTTCTGGCACGACAGGATGGTAGTAGTGGGAGATGACCCGGGTCTCAGAATTATTTGTAGCTACCATGAAGGAATGGCTCGTGCAAGGCGTGGAGGCAAATGGGGATTTTATAACAAAGAAGGAAAAGAAGTTGTAAAGTGCATCTTCAACGAAGAATATGATTTCAGCGATTCGCTGGCTGCTGTAAAAAAATTAAATGACTGGGGATTTATAGATAAAGAAGGAAATTTTGTGATAGAATCTGTATATGATGAAGCACAATCCTTTTATAATGGCATAGCCGCGGTGAAGGTGAAAAAGAAATGGGGTTTTATTAATAAACGTGGAGAATGGATGATACCAGCGGAGTACAGTGATGCGCGGAAATTCTCAGGTTCATTTGCTGCAGTAGAATATAAAGGAAAGTGGGGATATATCAATAAGACCAACAACTGGATTATTCAGCCTCAATTCAGGGAAGCTTATAGTTTTAACAATGGTTTTGCAAGAGTTAAAACAGAATCTGGATGGGGAATGATTGATACCACAGGTAGTTTTATCATACCACCTGAATATGAAAAACTTTATCCATTGGAAGATGGTGTGGCCCGTGTACGCCTTGCCGAAGGATGGGCTTATGTGGATAATAAGGGAAAGCTGTTTACTCCCCTTTTTCAGAATGCTGAAGACTTTTCGGATGGCGCAGCACGTGCGAGAAAAAAATTATGGGGATATATAAAGAATAACGGATCGTGGTTGATTGAACCTAAGTTTGACCAGGCAGAGGATTTTATAAATGGAATTGCACGTGTAAGGCTCGACAATAGTGCTGATTTGTCACTCAGCCACGAAGGTGACTGGAAATACATTGATAAAAAAGGAAACTTTCTTTTTGAAAACCTGAAAATTGAAAAAGGTGAAGATTTTCATAACGGTTTTGCCCGTGTAAAAATTAATGGCAGTTGGGGTTACATTAATGAAAAAGGAGAACTGGTGATTAAACCACAATTTGGTGGATGCTTTGATTTTATGGAGGTGGACTAATTCAGTTTTAAAAAGTAAAACAAAATTTTTAGTTGACAACTAAAGATTGAAATGCGTTTTCACTGAAATAATGCCGGCTGATTTCATCCAGGGTATCGCAGATTTCATCATAGCTTGAAGACATTACAAGTTTCATACGATACTCTTTAAAATGATCAAGTCCTTTAAAGTAATTGGAATAGTGCCTGCGCATTTCATTACCCCAGAACCAACTCTGGTCCGAGTAGTTGAATGCTTTGAATGTGCTGGTAAACGGAGTTGAAAAAATGTGTGTCCTCTCCCAACAAAAAATCAAGACTGCTTTGTTTTGTATGAGTGAGAATATATTGCTTTCCCTTTGCAACAAGGTTTTTTATCAGTGCCTTGTCAAAAGAACTTCCAATAGTTTTTAAAACACAATACCTGCCGCTGCTTTTGTCTATAACCTGAACACTTATGTGCCGGTGCCATTTTTCTTTTGACGGATAAACACCCTTCAAAAGTACTTCTGGACACCCTAACCAAAAACAACTTTATAGTATTATCAAGCATTTCAGAACTCTATCAATGGTTTTTTATCCTAAATGCGAAAGACGGGAAAAAGGTGCTCTTTTGACGGAGCACCTTTGTACGAATTAAGCGTTTAAAAGTCTTATTTGCGGATCAGCATCAATGTGCCTTTTACCTGGAAATCTTTAA
This sequence comes from Bacteroidota bacterium, assembly GCA_031363705.1. Taxonomy (GTDB): domain Bacteria; phylum Bacteroidota; class Bacteroidia; order AKYH767-A; family OLB10; genus JANLUX01. The sequence goes on along the minus strand of JANLUX010000105.1, from coordinate 8,573 downwards.
CTCTAAGAACATAGAAATATGTTCCTTCCGGTTCATCAGCTCCCGATGATTTGTTTTTACCATTCCAGCATTTATAAGTACCATCAGTTTCAAAAACAAGCTTGCCCCAGCGGCTAAATATTTTCATTTCACTGCAATCATCAAAGGCGCCCTCCTTGCCTAAGCGGAAACAATCATTTATATGATCGTTATTGGGAGTAAATACATTTGGTGTATTCTGCACATATTCTGATAATGAAAGAACAGGGTTTGCCATTGTTGCCGTATCGCGGCACTGGTTGTTAATTGCAATCAGGGTAACATTTCCGCCCTGGCTAAAGCTATATAAGTGAGAAGGATTAACATCAGTTGATGTAGCTCCATCACCAAATGACCACTCAAGATTTAAATAGTTGGAGCTGTTATTCATAAATTCAACAAGCACTCCATCACAAGTGGGTCCTGTATTATGAACGCTATCCACCATAAAGCTTGCAATGGGTTGTGAATTAACATCTACATACACATCATCGGCATCCGTACATCCGTTCGCATCTGTTACTACTACTGTATAAGTAGTGGGTAACGTAGGGTTAGCAGTAGGTGTTTGTGAATTTGGATTAGTCAATGAAGCAGAAGGAGTCCAGCTGTAACCATTAAAGCCTCCGTTTGCCGAAAGGTTTACAGCGCTTCCATCACAAATTAATATGTCAGCACCAGCATCAGCAACCGGTAATGAATTTACAAAAACAGTTACTGTGTCTGAGGCACTACAGCCATTGTTGTCAGTAACAATAACTGTGTAAAGTGTAGTAGTGGAGGGGTTAGCTACCGGATTTGCAATACCTGTATTACTTAAACTATCAGCAGGGCTCCATAAATAACTGGAGCCGCCTGAAGGAGAAGCTTGTAAAGTAGTACTGCTTCCTATACATATACCTGTGGTTGCGCCTGCATCAACAATAGGTAAGCTGTTTACTGTTACGGTAATGTTGTTCGTATTCTTACAACCATTTGCATCGGTAACTAACACCGTATAAGTAGTGGTAGAACCCGGGTTTGCCGATGTAGTATCAGTGGTTGTGCTGCTTAGGCTGTCAGAAGGACTCCATGAATAAGAAGTTCCGCCTGTTGCCAGTAATTGAGCGGTACCACCAAAACAAATTGCCTGTGGTGTTGAAGTTATTGTAACAGTTGGCAAAGGATTAACAGTAACACTTTGAGTAACTGCAGTGCCGGTACAATTAAAAGAATTTGTTTCAGTAACAGAAACTGAATAACTGCCACTGGTATTCCATACTACCGTAATACTATTGGTGCCGCTTCCGCTGATGATGGTTCCGTTTTGAACTGTCCATTGATAAGTATCAGGTGAAACATTGGTTACACTGTAAGTTGCTGTGTCAAATATACAGATGGCATTAGTGCCTTGTATGGCTGAAGTAACAGGTACAGGATTAATGGTAACAGCAATGCTGTCAGAAGTACCAAAGCACACATTTGTTGCAGTAGTATCTAATTCATCATACCAGAGATAAACCGTAGCAGGACCGGTTGCTGTCCAGTTAACGGTAACTGTACCGTTGGTATCCGGATTAGCGCTTGTGATAGTTCCACCTGAAATCTGCCACTGATAATAGGAGCCTGGTGTGTTGAGATTTGAATAAACAATACCGGTTGCCTGGTTGCCGCAAAGTGTTAAAGGACCTGTGGCTGCAACCGGAGTAAGTACTGTATTAATGGTAACAGGTAAAACCACAGGATCGCTTTGGCAACCCTGATCAGTGATTTCAGTAACTGTAACACTGCCTGTGCCGGGGTTAGGCCAATCAACAAATGCAGTGTCAGATCCCTGACCGCTGCTTAATGTTCCGTTATTAATAGTCCATTGATAAAAAGAAGTGTTAACGGGATTGTTAACCCAATAATTAACACCCGTAACACCAGGACATAATGAAACAGTACCCGTAATGCCGTTAATGGTGGCTGCAGGACTTACCGCTATAACCATGGTATCGTTATTCTGGCAGGAATTACCATCTGTTCCCTGAAGTACGTAAGTAGTATTTGCTACAGGAAACACTAGTATGTTATTTCCTGATCCAATCACAGTTGGATTGCCTAACACATACCAGTTGTAAGAGGTGGCACCATTTGCATTCAGTTGCAATGTGTCGCCATCACAGATAGTATCAGTAGCTGCTGCAATGGTAACATTAGGTAATGGGTTAACGGTAACAGCAATCGTATCCGTATTAACGCAGGTGGCAGAACTAGTGCCGGTAATTATATATGAAATGCCAGATGATGGTGAAACAGTTAATGAGGAACCCGTACCTATGCTTACTGACGGATTAGTTAATGTTGCCCAGTTATAAGTGGCAGCTCCTGTTGCTGTGAGTGTAGTGCTTTCACCGGCACATATAGCAGCCGGTGTGGCTGTAGCCTGCACTACCGGTAATGGATTTACAATTAATGATACACTGTCAGCAGAGGTGCAACCATTAAGCGTAGTGGTAACATGATATTGTAAGGTATCAACTGTTGGTCCCGGATTATTTACAATTAATGTAGGATTTGAGATTACAACACTGCTTAAAGAAGTTGAAGGTGTCCATAAATAAGTGTAGCCGGATGTAGATGTAGTACCAATGGTAATGGTGTCGCCATCACAAAGTGACTGGTTAGTTCCGGCATCTGATACAGGAGCTGGTTTAACAAATGCATCAATGGTATCCTTATCCTGACATCCGAACCATGTTACTGTAAGTATAATGGAGGAGGTATCTAATACAGTTGTAGAATTAATCAACGTAAGATTTGGATTTGCTCCGGTGGGAGGAACAATGCCTGTGGAGGGCGACCAGCTGTAACTATACCCATTTATACCAATTGCTCCAATAGCAACTGTCTGCCCTGAACAGAAGGTGACATCAGATCCCGCCACAGCGGTTGGAACCGGACTTGATATTATTTGTACAGTATCAGCAGTAGTACAACCATTCAATGTGGTGGTTACATAATACTGCAGCGTATCAGGAATAGTGTCAGTGTTAGCAAGTGTAAGCACAGGGTTTGCGATGTTAATATTGCTTAATCCTGTTGCAGGAGCCCACACATAGGTATAGCCCGCAGTAGGTGAGGTGCCTAATGTGGCAGGAATATTTGAACACAGCACACCAATGCTTCCTGCATTGGATATGGGCAGCGGTTTAATATTGACGACAACACTATCCGTATCCTTACAGCCAAAATGAGTGGCGATAACAGCATAGTTGATTGTGAACAGTGTTTGTGTGGAATTGGTGGCACTCACTGTCGGATTAGAAACCGTGTTACTGCTTAAGTCCGTTGCCGGAAACCACGAATAAGTATAACCTGTAGTGGCTGCTGAACCAATCACTGCTGTTTGTCCTGAGCAATAGGTTACATCAGTACCTGCATTAGCTGTTGGGATAGGAGTAACTACCACGCGCACTGTATCCGTATCCTTACAACCAACCCCGAGCTGAACAATTACAGAATAATAAAACGTATCAGGTAAGAATGTTAAATTAGTAAGCGTAAGCATTGGATTGGCAACAGCACTATTGCTTAATCCTGTGGCAGGTGTCCATGCATAAGTATAGCCGGCAGTAGGTATTGTACCCAGCTGAATGGTGCTGCCCGAACAGGTTGCCTGGTTGTTGCCTGCATTGGCTACCGGTATTGCATTTACTGTTACTGCTACAGTATCCCTGTTAGAACATCCGTTAAGGGAAGTGGTTACAATATAATTGGTGGTAATGGGATTACTGGTTCCGTTAGTCAATGTCACGGTAGGATTGGCAATATTAGGATTGCTTAATCCTGTCACCGGGCTCCATGAATAAGTAACACCACCTGTGGGTGCCACACCTATAGTGGCTGAACCGCTGGAGCAGAATGATACATCACCACCCGCATTGGCAGCAGGTAATGATTTGATTATAATATTTTTTGTAAGCGTATCAGAGGGGCATCCGAAAGGACTTATCATCACAGCGGATACTGATGCAGGGCTCGATCCGTTAAAGTTAACCGTAATACTGTTGGTGTTAGTACCCGACACCTGGGTGCCGTTACTTATTACCCAGCCAAAAGTATAACCGGCAAAATTGGGTACACTGTAAGTTATCCCTGTTAGCTGATTACTGCAAAGGGTATCACTGCCTGCCATCGAAGCCGGCTTTGGGGTGTTCACCACATTGATGGAGTACACCACATTGGTAGTTTTAGCAGGACAACCATTGTCGTTAACAATCAAGCTGAACTGGTAAGAAGTAGGACGTCCCTGGTTACAGCTTGTTGCCCAGCAAAACTGGGTGCTTATAACGGAATCGCCTGAAACATCATTAAGCGTGGCAGGAGGATTGGTGAGCGCACTGTTGAATATATCTCCCGAGTGGGTAAGGAATAAGCTATCACCATTGGGATCAGTAAAATTGGTGTTAAAGCAAATGTTCTGACCCTCGAAAATAGTATAGGTAGTTTGCGTGCTGCCTGCTGCCAGGTTTGGAGCCGGATTGGCAGGACACACAATCACTATAATCTGCAGATCCCTTCTTGTAATACCTATCAATACACCATTACGATATTCCCTTATCTCCACAGCTACTACATAATACCCCTGGCTGGTGGCATAATAAGAAGTAAGACCTGAGGTGCTATCAATACCTGCAAAGCCACCCGTGCCGAATGGAGTGGCAACACTATAACCTCCCGTGGCGGCATAGGTTACAGGAGCAATGGGCCATGGGTAAGTAGCAGGAGGGTTGGGATTAGGATTTCCTCCATCTGATATACCATTATAAGGGGTAACAAAATGGTAAACCAATAAATCGCCATCCAGGTCATAAGCTGTATTTAAGATGCTCACCGTGTCGCCCTGGCACACAAAGGGAACTGGTGCTGCGGCAAACGTGGGAGAATTATTTATGATACTGGTGGGGGGAATAAAAGCATAATATGCCTGCCCTGCATTGCCCGGATTGTCAAGATTGGCAATGTTGTTATTACGGCAGCAGCGGTCAGCTATCAGGTGATAACCTCCGATGGAAGACGGAACACTGATAGTGGTTTGATAAACCCCTTCTTCCACACAAACCACTGTTGTAAATTGGCACGAGGTATCAGAACTTGGTGGGGTTATAAACTGCTGGCTGATCAATGGCATGTTAAGGCTGGTCACCAGGCTTTTGTCAGCATTGGGGTTCAGGGTATCCTGTTCATAAATTCCCAGGTTCATGTTATTGGGCAGGTTTGAACTTCCTGTAGCACAATACCTGTAAATCTTCAGCGTGACTTCGAAGTTATAATTGCTTCCGGTTTGGCCAAGGTAAGTGTAAGTCATATTACCACCCATCAGGTGAGTGGCTGTTGCATCATAAGCAGCCAGGGCGAAGCAACAAAAGGCAATACTAAATTGTAATAGTTTTTTCATTTTTAAGGGAATATGTTTTGGAGTAGTGTTTAAGGTACAGAAGAGCTTGTTAATAACAATTACGCAAAGTAAGGTATTATGGCTCAATAAATAAAACCAATAATAGCGGTTAATGATAAAATTGCGGGGTAGTTAACATAAAAAGCGGAGAAGGGGGTGCATTGAGTTAAGACTGTGATTCATTGACTAAGTCATCAACTCCTGTTCAACTCCTCATAAAGCACCTCCAGCAAGGTCTGCCCAACTGCCTTCAGGGTGTTTTTGTCAATCTTATCCATAGTGTCGCCATGGGTATGCCAGTATTTCCAGAAGTTAGAGGGCGTGTTATAATCGTAGTGGATAATATCAATGCATTTAATATTCGCCATTTTGTTCACGTAAGTGTGATCATCAATAATTGCTTTTGTTTCCTGGAAAATAAAATAGTCAGAATATCCTTTTGCAGCTGCAATGCGCCATACTTTGTCAACCACATCAGGGGCATACTGCACCGAAGAACCTTCTTTGGTAAAGGTTGCTTTCTCAGCACCCACCATATCCAGTAATATTCCATACTGTGCAGTATAGTTGGGAACATGCAGGTTCTTAGCCCAATACTGAGTGCCGAGTGCATAACTGTTTTCATCACTGGAGGTGCCATAATCTTCCATGTCAAAAAAGATAATATCAACTCCGATATCCGGCTGTGCGAGGTGCAACTGCCGGGCAATCTCTAACAAAACACCTACACCACTGGGTCCGTCATTGGCTGAATCAAAGGGTTTGTCCTTATCTATTGTATCCTGGTCAGCCCAGGGTCGGGTGTCCCAATGTGCACAAAGCATAATGCGGTTATTTAACTGCGGATTAAAAGAACCGATCAGGTTGCGGTTGTCAAGCATCTTACCATCATGCGCCCTGATGGCGGCACGCTGCTCTATAACGGTATCACACCACTGACGCAATTGCGCAGCAAGATAATCACCGCATTTAGTATGTGCAATACTTAAGGGAATACGTGGACCAAAATCAACCTGTGCCTTTATATATGCATAAGCAGAATCAGAATTGAACTGAGGTGCAGCGATGGCAGGTTTTGAAGAAGTATTGTTTTGAGATTGATCATTATTGTTGTTTTGTTGATTGCAGGAATACCCCACAAATAATAAGATCAACAAGAAGTTCGGTACCATAACGTTCAATCTCATCAGTATTTCTCGGTTATTCTTTTACAATTTTTCCAACAATTCTTTTCCCTTTAGTTTCCGTGGCATTATCCCGCAGTTCTACAAAATACAACCCGGGATTTAGAGAAGAAAGGAATAGGTTTAGGGAATTATGAAATGGTTCGGTGATAATAAGGCGACCAGTTAAATCGTACAGTGATAGAGTCGCATGATTAAAAGAAAGCGCTTTAATTAACGTAATCTCCTTTGTTGGATTCGGATAAATATTGAGTGTGGGAGAAGGGTTGGAAAGGTCTTCTATTCCAATATTAACATCTGTTGTAAATCTTGCTAATGTAAATCTTGCAGGAGAACTACAAGCGGAATCCCTTGAAGAACCTGCCTCTATGAGTTTACCGTCAGGTTGCAATGCGAGACATTGGGCATAATCGGTACACGAGCCAATGTCTGTGATTAATTCACCACCATTACCGAAAGTGCTGTCAACAGTTCCATCGGAATTAAACCGCATTAAACCATAATCATTATTGAATGTAGCTTGTGAACTTCCGCTCACCACTATTTTACTATCAGCCTGTATAATTAAATCGGATGGATATGAGTAAGTGCTTAATTCAACCCATCCTCCTGTTCCAAATGTAGTGTCAAATGTGCCATTGGTATTGTATCTGGCTAACACAAATCCGCTTTCAATGAATCCTGCCGCCACAATTTTACCATCTGATTGTAACGCAACTGAAATAATAGTTTCTCCCGGATTGATCGGTTGCTGTACAGTATCAAATTGAAAAATCACTTTTCCTCCTATTCCAAAAATGGAATCTAAACTTCCATCAGTATTATATCTTGTTAAAGCAAATCTTGAATAATTGGCATTTGCGTTATAGGTGTTACCCCCTGCAATTATTTTACCATCCGGTTGTAAAACAATATCCATAATATACGCAGATGAATCTAAAAACGTTAATACTACTCCTGAAGTACCAAAACTACTATCAAGTGTTCCGTCATTATTATACCGGATCAGCATAAAATTATGTGAGTTATCTCCTCCTCCGGCAATAATTTTTCCATTCGGCTGAACTTTCATTGATGTTAATGCGGCACTTAGCACAGGACTAGGAATTGTTGTAACAACACCTCCTGTTCCAAAACTGCTATCTAAACTACCGTCTATATTAAATCTCACAACAAGACCGAAATAAGGTCCTGATGTATTACTCCCAAACCCTGCTACAATAATTTTACCATCTGGTTGAAGGTCTATTGCCAAAGGTTGCTCACTGTATGCAATTGGAATATAAACAATTCCACCAGTACCAAAAGACGAATCCAATATTCCATTTGAATGGTATCTCGTCAATTGAGAATGAGTCAGACTAACCATTGGAATAATTGAATATCCAACAGCAATGATTTTTCCATCAGTCTGAACTGCTAAATCTTGAATCTCGGATGAATGCGGTGTAATTGTCAGCACAACACCATTATTTCCAAAGCTACTATCTAAAGTAACAGTCTGAGCATATAGGTTTTCTGCAATAGTAAAAAGAAAAAGGAATAAAATCAGTTTTGAAACTTTCATCAGATCAAATGTAATCAGTTTACCGAAAGCAATAGAAGATTACATCAAACTAATTTTTACTCCACGTTGTCCCATTCTTTTCATCCTTAATAGCAAAGTTTAGTTTGGTTAATTCATCACGTATTTTATCTGATGTTGCAAAATCCTTTTTCGCTTTTGATTCGTTGCGTATGTTCAATAATAATTGCATCAGGTTTTCAATATCTGATGAATCATGTTTCTCACTGATGGTTAATCCAAGGATATCAAACACAAAAAGGTTCATCATATCCTTCAACGTTTTTTTATCATCAGCAGTTATTGTTTCAGTCCATGCATACACTGAGTTGATGAATCGCGCTGCATCAAACAAATGAGAGATGGCGATAGCGGTATTCAAATC
>JANLUX010000079.1:0-2372 GCA_031363705.1 Bacteroidota bacterium | reverse complement strand
TTGTGGAATTTCGGCATTTTGCTCTGGTAAAATATAATCCTGCAATCGTTTATCCAAAACATGTCCTGTGTTTTCGTTTAACTGCTCTTCCCACGCATAACTCCGGTCCATCACATAAGAATATTTTCCATCCTTAAACTTCTGCATGTTCATGAAAATATCTGCAACAGTGGTGCTGAATACGATTGAATTCAACATGTCTTTTCCAATCCTTTTCAGGTAATAATTATTACCGCCATTATTTGCTTTCATCAGACTATTATGATGACTAAGAAATAATTCACGATAATAGCAAGCGCTAATCATCCCACCTGAAGAGCCACATATCAGTTTGCTGTAATTCATCAGGTTGCCATTAAGTGTGCTGTCAATTATTTGCATCGTACGAAAAGTAAAAACACATGAACGCAATCCGCCTCCGCTTATATTTAACAAAATCATTTTTGGTTTTTCAACTCCGCGTTGCTGCCATTTGCTTTTCCATGTTTCAAGAATTTGTTGTGTATGTTTCTTGTCGAAATTCAATATGCTGTCAGTCACCTGTGCTTCCAGGGCTTCACGGGTGTAAGCAGCTTTTTCACCTTTATAATTTAAACCATAACACTGATTGCGAGGATTGAATAATTCAAATTGCGAAACGAAATTGAGTAGAATAAATAATAGCACAATCGCAGTGTTTGCCCAGGCACGCATCCAGAAACGAAATACACCACTCAGCATAATGATCATTGTGAAAAGCAAAAGAATACTTCCTCCTGCGGGAATTCTGAAGAAAGAATATTCACGGAATAAACCAAGAATTATAAAAGTGACAAACACTACAATTTCAACTACTGCTGCATTAATATGATTTTGCTTGAACACTGATTCAAGCATTTCAGTTTTATAATGCCGTGTGTCACGAACAAGTTTTGCCTTTAAGGGAAAGACTAAGTATGTATCCACTCTCCAGAATTTGCGATTATAATTGTTTTTATAATCTTCAATTTCAGAGGTTGTATCAAAATCCCCTTGTTTTACACCAAACAGTTTGTAAACGTCTTTATTGGTAACCATAAAATAACGCAGTGTAGTTAGGATAACCAGCAGCATTCCGCAAAACATATAAAAAAGATTTAATGTAATTTCAGAAATGCTTTTTAACTGGCTGTTGTGCTGAAAGTCATAAATTTTATAAACGTACATCACCACAAATGCAAGCGGAATCACAAAATTGTTATGCGCATATTTTAAAAAGGTCCTGGATAATGTAGCAAGAAATGGAAACCGGAAACTATTCAGCATAAAGCTGGAAATATTAAACGCCATAATGAAAGCACCAAGGCATAAACCAATAATAAAAAATGATCTTCCGTTTACTAAACCCATGTATTCAGGGTCGAGAAATAAAAATGGTATTCCGAATTTTAATGCAATTGACTCTGTAATAAAACCAAACAGCAAAAGCCAATACAACATCATGATCTGATTTTTTTTCAGATGCATTATCACCAGTTGTATGGGGAATGAGTAAAAAAAACGTAAGAAATATTGACGGTAATTCATTCGTGCTTTAAGCGTCTTATTATAATACGAATGAAAATTAAAAAAGTTGTTTAAGTTTCAATTCTCCCGACATTGTAGAGAGAATTCGTTTATCACGAAAAGTGTCTGCACGTTTTGATTGAAGAATATCATGACGAATTAAATTTCCGATTTGCCAATACATCAGTGTTAGTTGTTGATTAATTACACGTGCAACATTCTCTTTACTGTTTTCAACAACCTCACAAATGTTTTTGAATAACTGGTTTGGCTTTTGTTTAAGAACAGCCATTTTCTCTTTCACACTTACTTTTTTTGGTTCGCATGTATTATACATGATGGTTAAGTTTTTTATTTAATATTCTTAATAATTAACTCCAATATTTCGTTTTCCATTTTTATCGCTTGCGATTCAATCTCTTTTCCTTTCTTCAAAATATCATTAACATAATTCTTATCATCATAACTTCCTGCGTTGATACGTACATTAAGGTAAGCTCCTGAAACAGCAGTGCGTGCACACAAAGCACCAACTCCTGCATCACTTGCAGAATTTGGATTTCCATCAGCTGCCATTGCTTTTATTACTTCCATACTTTGTAGTGAAAATTCCATCACTTTAAATGGAATTTCGATGGCGTATTTTGTTGCTTTTTGTATAGCTTGTTTGCGTTGCGATTTTTCTTCTTCAGTAGTTTTAGGAAGTTTAAATGCTTCCATAATTTTATTAAAAGCATTGGTGTCTTCATCCACTAAATTGATCAAAGCATTTTTATACTGCTGTCCTTTTTCTGCCCACACACTAAATTTTCCCCATTGATCTTCCCAGCCTTTTTTGGATGCACTCA
>JANLUX010000072.1:0-30549 GCA_031363705.1 Bacteroidota bacterium | reverse complement strand
GGCAACAGCATTTTTGCTTTGATGCGCATGAGTGTTGCAGCTACTAAGATAAATTCACTGGCAAGCTCAATATTCATCGTTTGCATCTGATGCATATAATCAAAAAACTCATTGCTGATTTTTGCAATGGGAATATCATGAATATCTAATTCATCACGTTCAATAAAAAAAAGCAAAAGGTCAAACGGACCTTCAAAGTGCGGAAGCTTAATTTCAAAACTCATGGTTACCAATTAACGAATGGGAAACGAATATTACGAATTAACGAATTTTTATTCTTCATTGATTTACTTTATGCTCAACGAACGCACATGATTTGCAATTGATTCTGCAATCAATGGAAATGTACGTTCTGAAATGTCCCTGTCGCGGTTAGAGTTAGAAGGAAAATAAGCATGAGCCATATTGCCATCCACTTGTTTTCCTTTTGCATCATACATTGAATAACTAACGATCACTTCCCGTTTGTAAACCTGACGCTCGATATCAATACAGCTATTGTAATTTGTTTTTATTTCGAATTGATTTATCAATAGAAATAAATCAGCACCATATTGTTTGTTTAGTTTTTCGAACACATTTTTATTTTCAATCACAGCATTCATATATTTTGCATCTCCCTGTACCGTGATATATTGAGGCGCAACTTTTGAATCTTTGTTTTTCTTTGAATTATCCGCAGAAGCTTTTGGCTTTGATGGTTTAACATGTTTCAGTTTCATTGGTTCATCGTACTGATAGCTGCTGCTTCCGTACAATTCACCTGTAGCTATGGCCGCCTGTTGGGTTTTATCATTTAACAGCGAATAACAGGGAATCACAGTTGCTACTTCACCTGCAATTTTGTTATCAAGGCTTTTGCGTAAATAGGTCCGATAGTCATCCACTTTTTTTTCACTCTGCTGCATGATGTCTGATTCAGCATCACTCAAATACATCAATGTATCAAACTGAACGAGTAAAACTTTATGGTAAACAAGAGAATCCTTAACAAGAGAATCTTTTTGAGCAAATGATATAAGTGAAAGGAAAATCAGCATTGCAAAAACCAGAAGCCGTTTTAAAAAGGAGTATGGTTTCACTTTAAAATTAATTCTGCATTCTGAATTCTGCATTCTTAATTAATAATATGTTTCCATACATCATTACCCACAGCAAAAGCCATCAGCGAAAGCAAAATAACCATGCCCACAATCTGTGCACGCTCCATAAATTTATCACTGAACTTTCTCCGGGTGATGCTTTCCACTGCAAGAAAAATAACATGACCGCCATCCAGTGCAGGTATTGGTAAAATATTCATGAACGCAAGTACCATTGAAAGTAATCCTGTCAGATACCAGAAACGCGCCCAGTCCCACTCACCTCCATAAAGTTGAGCAATGCCAATAGGACCTTGAACTGAATCACTCGCTTTTTCCTCACCTGTAAAAATTTTTCTTAAACCTTTTGCATTTGAAACTAGGGCTTCAACAGCATCACGATAGCCAAATTTTAAAGCAGTGGCAAAAGTGTAAGGTTTCATTTTGTAGTCCGCATTAGGATTAATTGAAGCACTATACCCAACTCCAATCTTTTTCTTTGGTGTTACTTCGCACACAATGGGAATAATTTTGTTATCGCGATCAATGGTTAGATGAAGTGCCGTTTCTTTCAGATTATCAAGTTTATTTTTTAAATCATCATAATCAAGAATAGGGTTGCCTTCAATTGCAATGATTGCATCTCCTTTTTTAAGCCCTGCTTTTTCAGCAGGCTCTCCAGGCAGCACTTCATTCACATCATATTTAAGATGACCGGTACCAATAAAATTCCACCGCCCTTCAGCACTAAGCGTGCGATAAAAATTATCAGGAATTTCAACTTCAATAGTCTGCCCGTTTCTGACAGCAGTAATGGTAGCTCCAAACAAAACTCGTGAAGAAGTTGCATCTTCAAAACGTTCAAAAGGTTTACCATTGATGGCTACTATTTTATCACCATTTTGAAAACCAAGATCACGGCCTAATTTGTAAGCATAAATTCCTTCGTGCTTATTAACTTCTGCAAGCGGCAGATATTCTTGTTTGAAATGCAATAGGTTGTAGGAATAAATGGTAACTCCCAAAATCACATTCATGGTAACTCCGGCAAGCATCACTATCAAACGCTGCCATGCTGGTTTGCTGCGGAATTCCCAGGGTTGTGGTTCCTGTGCTAACTTTTCAGTATCCAGACTCTCATCCACCATACCTGCAATCTTAACGTAACCGCCCAATGGAAGCCAGCCAATTCCATATTCTGTATCTCCTTTGGTGAAGCTGAAAAGCTTAATGCCCCATGCATCGAAAAAGAGATAAAATTTTTCTACCCTGATACCAAAAGCACGCGCTGCAAGAAAATGTCCCAGCTCATGTAAAGTTACCAGTATAGCCAGACCCAAAATCAATTGAGCCGCCATGATAAGTCCTGTCATTGTTGTTTTGTGTTAACTGAATTAAGCGCGATAAGAAAGCAATTGTTGCTTAACTCTAACGTGTGGGCGAAATTACAGATTTTTTGGCGGCTACAATGTTGTGCGCCAAAAGCCTTGTCTCTTTATCCGTTTGCAGGTAATCATCAAAGCTGCATTTGTGGATAAAATTAATTTTTTCAAGACAGGATTCTATCAGATCGGGAATTTCCATAAACCCGATTTTATCTTCCAGAAATGCTGCTACTGCAATTTCGTTGGCAGCATTGATAATGCAAGGTGAGTTTCCTCCTTTCATCATAGCTGTGCGTGCAAGTGAAAGGCAGCGAAAAGTTTTTTCATCGGCAGTTTCAAAAGTAAGCTGAGGATAATTTAAGAAATCAAAACGCGGAAAATTATTTTGCACACGATTCGGATAAGTGAGCGCATACTGGATTGGCAACTTCATATCAGGCAAACCCATCTGCGCTTTCATGCTTCCATCTTTAAACTGAACAATAGAATGGATGATGCTTTGCGGATGTACGATCACATCAATTTGTTCAGGCTGTAAATTGAAAAGCCACTGCGCTTCTATCATCTCCAAACCTTTGTTCATCAGGCTTGCGGAATCAATGGTGATTTTTGCTCCCATGCTCCAGTTAGGATGTTTGAGTGCCTGTGCTTTCGTTACCAATGAAAGTTCAGCGGCTGTTTTTCCTCTGAATGGTCCGCCTGATGCAGTGAGATAAATTTTTTCGATTGGATTATGAAACTCACCAACAAGGCATTGGAAAATAGCGCTGTGTTCTGAATCAACCGGGTAAATATTAACTCCTTTTTCTTTAGCCAATGAAGTAATTAATTCACCTGCCACAACCAAAGTTTCTTTGTTTGCCAATGCAATATTTTTTCCTGCATTGATTGCAGCTATTGTAGGTTGCAATCCTGAAAAACCAACCATTGCAGTAAGCACCATGTCAATGGTATCGCTTTCCATCAGTTGAACAATGGATTCATAACCTGCAAAAACTTTGATGTTATGCGATTGCAAAGCATCGCTGACAGCAGCAAATTTTTCTTTATCACCAATAACAACAGTGTTAGGCTTGTGTTTTAATGCCTGCTCAATCAGCAATTCGTGGTTGTTATTTGCTGTCAACAACTCCACCTCCAGCAGTTCTTAATTTGCTGCAATCACCTCCAAAGCCTGTGTGCCTATGGAACCGGTAGATCCTAATATTGCAATGCGCTTTTTCAAAAGAGAATTAACTTATTAATGATAAGATGTTATTGCAAAGGTGATAAAAATTTTATGTATGAATAGAGAATCAGAAAGTCATATAATCAACAGGATTAACAGGACTGCTATTGTACCATAATTCAAAATGCAGATGAGGTCCGCTGCTGTATTCACCGGTGTTGCCAATGATGGCGATCACTTCACCTGCTTTTACATAATCACCAACACTTTTTAATAATGCAGAATTATGTTTGTATAAAGTAAAGAGATTGTTGCTGTGCTGCACCCCAATGATGTATCCTGTTTCAGAAGTCCAGTTGGCAATGACAACTGTTCCATCCAGTGCACACTTAATCACTTCATCCGGAGAAGCAACAATGTCAACACCAAAATGTTTTTTAATCGTGCTGAAGGGTGTTGTTATGGTTCCTTTAACAGGAGGAAAAAAATAATAGCTCCCGATTCCTGTAGAAAAAGATTTGTCATTGGCAGAAAGAACATACTGATCCTGTGATTCTACCAATAACCTTAACAATGAATCATCTTCTGAACGTTGCAAATGGCGTATGCTGTCATACAGCGAAGTCTGTGATGTATCAGCAGCATGACTTTCCGGTTCGATACTATCCTGCATCACTTTCTTGAAATTATTCAGAAATAAATTCTCCGCATGCATTTGTTTTTCCATTGAATCAGCTTTCAGCGATAGCATCACCATGTTACGCCTCATATTTACATCAGCATAGCCGGGAATATATTCCCGCAAAGGAGTAAAAGCAATTAAATAAAGTGTGATGAAAATCAGGGCAAGCATGATGGTTCCGAAAAAAACAATCACATTCATTGGCGAAAGCCGGATGGCAAATCTTTCTTCCAGTGTTTCATCATTCATCACCACCAAACGGAACTTGTTGCGTAGGTTACGCCCGATTTTTTTCCGTTTTGGTTTTGTATCTGCCATTGCGGGCAAAGATAGTATGCATACCAATTAACGAATGGATACGAATGTTACGAATGTCTCGTATCTCTCAATGATTCGTTGTATTCGTAATCCCGATAAATCGGGATCGTTAATTGGTAACCTTCTGTTACTTTTGGGCACTTTAATTTTTATGAGTGCTGCTGAAAATGATTTTATGAAAGCTGCGGAAGTCAATCTGCAGAATAATGCTTTGCATGAGCAGATGCATGAGTGGCGAAAAATTTATAATGAAAGATTTAAGCAGGCTTCAGCACAATTCAGCAATCTTGAACTTGCACGTGAGCGTGCTGCACGTCTTCGCTGGAAAACAATTGAACAGTTAGACCGTTACCTGATTGAGTTCGAAGCCAATTTTATAAAGTCAGGAGGAAAAGTTTTTTGGGCGCAGGACGGCACTGATGCACTGGTGGAAATTCTGAACATCATTAAACGTAACAATGTTCACACAATAATTAAATCAAAATCAAATACTGTTTCTGAAATAAATCTGAATAAAGTTTTAGAAACGGAGAATGTGAATGTGGTGGAAACAGATGTTGCAGATTTTATATTGCAGTATGAGGAAGAATCATCCACGCACATGGTGATGCCGGCTTTGCATAAAAATAAAGAGCAACTAAAAAAGTTTTATCACGAGCGGTTTGATCTACCCGAAAATGTTTCTACAGATGAAATGGTAAAATTTACGCGTGATTTACTGAGCGAAGAATTTTACAATGCAGGAGTAGGAATTACCGGAGCTAATTTTTTAGTGGCTGACCCTGGTGCGATTATTATTTCAGAAAATGAAGGCAATGCATTGTTATGTTCCTCCTCGCCACGTATCCATATTGTGATTTGCGGTATTGATAAGATAGTGCCTGCATTGAGTGATATTGATCTCATGCTTCCGTTATTAAGCACTTATGGAATTGGTCAGGCAATGTCAGCTTACAATCACGTAATAAGCGGTCCAAAACAACAGGATGAAAAAGATGGTCCGGAAGAATTGTATGTAATCCTGCTTGACAACGGACGATCCAATGTTTTAGAAAGAGAAGTGCAGAGACAGGCACTGCGTTGCATTGGTTGTGGAGCGTGTCAAACAAAATCTGATTTATATAATCTGATTGGAGGCAATGTATATGGAGGGCCAATACAGGCAATAACTGCTCCTTTAATGATGGATACCGCTGAGTACAAATTTTTAAGTGATGCCCAGACTTTAGGAGAAGGAGTGAATGAAATATGTCCTGTAAAAATTGATTTCAGAAAATTGTTATTGCAAAACCGATATGATTTTGTACAGCAGGGATTAACTTCACGTAATGAAAGATGGTTTTATTATGCCTGGAAAAAAGCAATGTTGAAACGTGAACTGATGAGATGGACAGGATTTAAAACGCGTAAACATATCATGGAATCACTTTTAAAATCAAAAGAAGGATTGCGGAAAATGCCATCATCAGCACCTAAGTCATTTAACCAGCAATGGCGGGAAAAAAAATGATTCGCTGAAAAGATTTGCTGAATTTGTGATTGTTAAAATATCACGAATTATTTTACTTCTCACCTGTTCCTGATTCAAAAAGATCTTTGGAAATAGAATAAGTGAGATTCTTAAAATAATAAAGTCCGCCCCAGTTATAAAGTACCTTTCTGTAAATAACTGCACTTTGTCCTCCTGATGGATCTGGACTAATTTTAATGGTTGTTATGGTACGGTTAGGTTCTACGGTAAGTTCTTTGGTTTTAGAAATTTCAGTTTCAGCAGAATGCTGTTCATCTTTTCCCTTATCGAAACCTGAATTATTTTCTATGCCTGATGATGATGAGTAAGTAGTTGAATGGCCATTGGTTTTTTGCTTTGGATTATCATAATTATCCTCAACGGAAAGGGCTTTACTTTTATCCCGTCCGTTATCTGTATTTAAAATACCTTTTGCTTTATTAACACCTTCCTCATTAACAAGATTGCTTTTAATATCATCACCATCACCACCATTTCCCGAAGGAAGATTATCGTTACCACTATTTAAAATTACAGGATTATAAGTATCAGCACCACCATTTAATATGGCAGTATCAACAGGATCTATCATGGGATAAATAGGGAAAGTAGAATCTGCCTGACTTTTATTCAATGTTGACATTCCTCTGGTTTCTTTGATAGGAGGAAATTGTGCAAATCTTTCTGACGATGATGCGCGTGTCACAAAACCTTCTTTTGGCAATTCGCCAGAGGTTATTAATCTTCTTTCTTCTACAGCACGAGTTTCTAACTGCTGTTCAGATACTGTAAGCTGCGATAAAATGGATTTGGTATAATCCACATCATAATCAAAGTCATCAATAGCAGGATTAAACTTAATCTTAGCTACAGGTTGATTATACACCACAATATTAATTCCCTCATATTGCTTAAATAATTTTACACCGATTTTATAAGGTTCAAAAAGCTGGCTTTCTCTCGCTGGAGTTACGGTAGTATTTACTGCAATTTTCTTGGTAATGTATCCGGGTTTGCTGAATGATAATAAATAATCAGTGTTGAAATCCAGTTTGATGTTTAACTTTTCCTTGCCGGGAATACTCATTACATCACTCCCGTTTTTTGTTACTTTAACCATGCAGTTTTTAAAATTCCCGTTTTCTATGGATAGCTCAACAGGAAGTGATAGTCTTGCTCCAAATGAGGAT
This sequence comes from Bacteroidota bacterium, assembly GCA_031363705.1. Taxonomy (GTDB): domain Bacteria; phylum Bacteroidota; class Bacteroidia; order AKYH767-A; family OLB10; genus JANLUX01. Next base: position 23,214 of record JANLUX010000072.1, on the reverse strand, counting down.
TTGGCCAGCAGAAACAAAATAATAAATGAAAAGTAAAATAAGGATTTGTTCACATTCATCACTCTTACAAAGGTAAGTTAAATAGGTTAGCAAATCTTCCGCTAATTTAGAATTTGGGCTTTGGCCTAAAACATCTATTTTCGCACCCCTTAAAAATATAGTATGGAAAATTTTGAATATATAATACCTGCAGTTGGTGTTTTTGCATTGTTATACACGCTTTACCGTGCCAATTGGGTAACCAAGCAGGAGACAGGAACAGATAGAATGAGAACCATTGCCGGTTACATTGCAGATGGTGCTATGGCATTTCTTAAAGCGGAATATAAAGTGTTGGCCGTTTATGTGGTTATTGCTTCCCTTTGCTTAGGGTACCTCAGCACCACTTCCGAACGTTCGCATCCTTTCATTGTAGTAGCATTTATTATCGGTGCTATCTTTAGTTGCCTGGCAGGTTTTATAGGGATGAAAATTGCTACCAAAGCAAATGTTCGCACTGCTCATGCAGCCCGCACCAGTTTATCCAAAGCATTAAATGTTTCCTTTACCGGAGGTTCTGTTATGGGTTTAGGTGTGGCAGGCCTGGCTGTGCTTGGCTTAGGTTCGTTATTTATAATTTTTAAAGCAATGTTTGTTGGTGCTGATGTTAACGGACCTGAAATGGAACGTGCATTGGAAGTGCTGATGGGTTTTTCATTAGGAGCCGAAAGCATTGCCTTGTTTGCCCGGGTGGGTGGAGGTATTTATACAAAAGCTGCGGATGTAGGTGCTGACCTTGTTGGAAAAGTAGAAGCCGGCATTCCTGAAGATGATCCACGTAATCCTGCAACCATTGCTGATAATGTTGGAGATAATGTAGGAGATGTAGCAGGTATGGGTGCTGATTTATTTGGATCTTATGTTGCAACTGTTTTAGCAACCATGGTTTTAGGTAGAGAAATTCATTCGTTAGATAATTTCGGTGGAATTGCTCCTGTATTATTACCAATGGCAATTGCGGGTGTTGGTTTGTTATTTTCAATTGTAGGAACCTGGTTTGTCAGAATTAAAGAAGGAGCAACCAATGTACAAGGCGCATTGAACATCGGTAACTGGATGTCGATCATTCTTACAGCTATTGCATCTTATTTTTTAATCACCTGGATGTTGCCCGAAGGCGCAATGAACATGAGCCGTTTAAATTCAATACCATTTACTTCTCATGATGTGTTTTATGCTGTTGCCACAGGATTGGTTGTGGGAGCATTAATGAGCATGGTAACGGAATATTACTGTGCGATGGGAAGAAGACCTGTATTATCCATTGTAAAAAAATCTTCAACCGGACACGCAACTAATATTATTGGAGGACTTGCAATGGGAATGGAAAGCACATTGTTGCCAATTATCATACTTGCTGTTGGTATTGTAGTGTCTTATTCATTTGCCGGATTGTATGGAGTAAGTATTGCAGCTGCCGGTATGATGGCAACCACTGCAATGCAATTGGCAATAGATGCATTCGGTCCTATTGCTGACAACGCAGGAGGTATTGCCGAGATGAGCGAGCTGCCAAAAGAAGTGCGTGAGAAAACAGATATTTTAGATGCAGTGGGTAATACTACTGCTGCAACCGGAAAAGGATTTGCTATTGCTTCAGCAGCATTAACATCTTTAGCTTTATTTGCAGCTTTCGTTGGAACTTCAGGTATCGACAGTATTGATTTATATAAAGCACCTGTGTTGGCAGGTCTGTTCATTGGCGGAGTGATACCATACATTTTTTCTTCTCTTGCCATTAATGCAGTAGGTCGTGCAGCTATGGCGATGGTAGAGGAAGTGAGGAGACAGTTTCGTGAGATTAAAGGTATAATGGAAGGAACTGGTAAACCTGAATATGAAAAATGTGTTGCTATCTCTACACAAGCCGCTTTGCGCGAAATGATTTTGCCCGGTGCAATTGCTTTGATCGTACCATTATTAATTGGCTTTGGATTAAAAGATGTTTTTCCTGACACCCGTTCGGCTGAAATATTAGGTGGTGTTCTTGCAGGTGTAACTGTGAGTGGTGTATTAATGGCATTATTTCAAAGTAATGCTGGTGGTGCATGGGACAATGCAAAAAAATCTTTCGAGAAAGGAGTTGAAATAAATGGACAGATGTATTACAAAGGTTCTGAACCACACAAGGCATCGGTTACTGGTGATACAGTGGGTGATCCTTTTAAAGACACGTCAGGTCCATCCATGAATATTCTTATTAAGTTGATGTCTATTGTATCGCTGATTATAGCAGCATATTTATAGGATTTAAAATTTAACGAAGAGGCGCAAAGTCGCAGAGAAATTCTCTGAAACTTTGCGCCTCTTCGTTTTTTATATTTGGATAATCAAATATGATGGCAGAACGCAGGATCATTCCCACTTTCAATATTTATAAAACGCTTGGTAGTGAGGTAAGTTTTATTTTTTCCAACCTGGAGGAAACCTATAATCCTTACGATGCTTCATCGCCTCACCGGCATAACTATTATGAGATTCTATTATTTCTGAAAAGCGGAGGTACGCATGAAATAGATTTTAATGTTTACCCTATTCAAAAAAATTCTTTGCATTGCATTTCTCCTGAGCAGGTACATTTATTAAAACGTGAACCCCATGTAAATGGTTATGTCTTATCCTTCACTAAAGAAATTTTTCTTGAGGAGTCTACGGGTATAACATTTATTGACCGGTTTCCTTTTTTTGATAATCCTTATGCAATTCCTGTTGTGCAAATGAACGATGTGGAGCAGCAGAAAATTATCTTCGATATTGTTACAAAAATTCAATCAGAATATTTATCCGAAAATCAAGATAAGGATGAAGCACTGTATTCTTATCTGTCAATTTTATTAATTGCTGTACGAAGAATGTATGCAAGCGAAAATATTCATGGCACATTGGTTTCGCAACGCACTGAACTCACACACAAATTCAAAAAGTTAGTAGATAAAGATTTCCGGCAGAATAAATCAGTTAGTGACTATGCAAAGCTGCTAAATATTTCGGCAGGACATTTAAGTGATACTGTACAGAAGGACACAGGAAAAACTGCGAGTGAAATCATTCATGAGCGTATCATTCTTGAGGCAAAACGTTTACTTTATCATTCTCCTAAAAGTGTAAAGGAAATTGCTTTTGAGCTGAACTATGATAATCCATCATACTTCAACAGGTTTTTTAAAACACATGCTGAGATGACACCTGAACAGTTCCGCAAACATATCCGCGAAAAATATCATTGATCCCCTGATATTGTTATTGTGCTTACTGATAGAACATTATAATCTTGTATTACCAAAACAATTATCTAAATCGTCTTGTTATGAAAAAAATATTATTAATTATTTTCCTGCTGTTTACCTTCTCCTCTGTATCTAAGCTCATCGCACAAAATTCACCGGTATGGACACGTGAGATTAATTCACTGCCCGATTCTTCCTATATGTTTCCTGTCCGAACATTGAATGATGCCAATAATAATGTGCTGGTTTTAAGCACTTATAAAAAAACAATTTCTCCCGGTGTTGATACTTATAAAATTTATCTCAGAAAATTTAATGCTGCTGGTACTATTGACTGGACTGTTGTATATGATAACAACGGAATTGGTCAGCCACGGGGTTTCGATATGGTTATTGACAACATAGGTAATTGTTACATTGCAGGTGGTTTCATGGCCACACAAAATTTCAGACCATTGCTGTTAAAAGTAAGCAACGGTGGAAGTGTTTTATGGCAACGCGATTCAACGAGTGAAATTAATACCGGCACTTTTGATCAGATAATTTTAAATAACAACAAACTTTTTTTAAAAGCGTGGAGCGGTATTGCACGGTTCGATTTAAATGGAATTGAAGACTGGACAACACCTTTGCCGGCTGGCCGAATGGCAGTTGATAATTCAGGTCAGGTAATAGCAGCAGTATATTTTGGTAATCCAATAAACATTGTAAGACTTGATACTTCAGGTGCCATTAATTTTTCCGCGGTTTCAATAAATGCTGTACGCATTGCAACGGATGCGGATAATAGTTTTTACCTGCTAACCGACATGCCCAATTACGAACTTGTGAAATTTGACAGTGCAGGAGTTTTTAAATGGAGTAAAAATAATTTTCCGCCACATGGTGGCTTTGGTGATATTGGCTTTGAAGTGATAGTTGATAATAACAATGATGTATTGCTTATTGGCATTGCAGGATTCATGTATAAATTTTCTTCTTCAGGAAACCTGAAGTGGAGCAAACAGATTTTTGACCTTGACAATTATCTTATTGCTGCCAAAATCACCTTCAGCAATTTGTTAGCTGTAGCTGGCACTGCAAGTGGTTTCGGGGGCTATGATTTAAAAACCGCACTCTTTAATCTCAACGGTGATGAAGTATGGTCAGGATATTATAACAGTAACAATACACAGGAATTTGCTGTTGATTTAACCATTGATAACTCCGGCATTTATGTAATTGAAGATAGCATCAGCAACACTTTACTTGCGAAGTTCGCGAGCCCGTTTTCTTCCGGAACCATTGATTATAATTTAATTTGTGTAACCGGTGTTTCTTATGATTCCATTAATCCGGGATTGATTAATGTCACGGTTTTCAATGGAAATATTAATCATCTTAATTATCCGTCAGTGCAAATTGTTTCACCAGCAGGAGACACCATTAGCAATGTAAACAACTTTGTAAATTTTTTCGCTCATGGTGGCAATTACTATCAAACCTATACTGATACAATCACTGTTGTCGGTATAACGGATTTTAGCAACTATACTTTTTTAATCAGTGAAGGTTTTGGCGACACTACTGTTTCAATCGGGTGGTGTGCTGCCACAGCTATCAGTGAAAAAACACAAAATGATTTCAGTATCTATCCAAATCCGGCTTTTAATTTTTTTATCATTAAGAATAATGCATTTAACAAAAATTACAGCATAGAGATTTTTAGTTTACAAGGAAACAAAGTTTTCGCGAGCAAACTTTTAAACGAACCTCAAAATACGATTGATGTATCAGGTCTTGCCAGTGGTTTATATTTTATCAGACTATATAATAACACCACCAGCCACCAATTCAAACTTGTGAAACAATAATTACTGTTCAGAGAAAACCAAAAATTTTTTCTCGTTGGGTGCCAATGTGAGGTTACTTACAAAATCGCTAACCAGCACTTTTTGCATTACTTTTTTTAACTGATTGAAGCTCCTCGGTTTAGTGATATATAAATGTGCTTTTCCTTTCAGACTTTTCTCAATATCAACAGGTGAATTGGAAGTTGTATAAATAATAACAGGAACGTTCTTTAACCGCTCGCTTGCCTTTAATTCTTGTAAACACTCAAATCCGTTTTTCAACGGCATGTTTAAATCTAAAAAAATCATCTGCGGAAGCGCTAATGTTTTTTGATTGAGAAAAGTCATCAGTTCAATTCCGTTATTCACATGAAACAGCTCCAGATTTAAATTTACCTCGTTAAATGCATCGCTGAAAATCATGTAATCATCTTTATCATCTTCCGCGAGTAAGACATACTCACCATTGGGAATTTTAGAAGCGCCTGAAGACATTAACTAACAGGAATTAAAAAGTATGCCACTAGCAAAAAGTAGCGGGAGATTGATCCCCAGAAAATTTCTAAATAAAACCGGTTATTATAAAAGAAAAATTCTATTACTTATTGCCGGGAATCAAACACTAAAAAGAAAGCTCTTGTTTTAAATAGCAGAAATTAAGTTCTTATTGCTCAATTACTTTTGCATTCGGGAATTTAACAGTCCACAACTTAAGCGCTTTCATATGTGGAATAGTAATAGTAGTACGCTCATCAAGACGTACTTTAATTTTTGCTTTAGTAGGAGCCTGTGTCAAAATGATCTTCTTTACTCTGCTCGGATATTTATTTTTCATATTACAATGATAACAAATTCTAAGTGAATATATTGTTAAATTTTGATAAATCTTACTCACAATGGCATTATGTCAGCAAGTATTTGAAAAGCTGACATAAAATGCTGTTATTAAGTAACTTATGTATTAGAAGGTGGAGGGAATTCAAATTCTTTAAACAAAAGTTACATAATCAAGACATTAAACCTCTTGTAAAATGGCAAAATTGGATAGTTGAATGAACGAAGGATGGATTTTGGTAGATGGATAATTATCCTCCTTTTTCACAACATGACTCCCGTTTTTAGTTATTATTATCATGCTGTAAATACTGGCAGAGGCAGATATCACCTGCATCTGTTTTTGCCGGAATATTTCACTCTTCGAGATAGGTTTTTAAAATGTTGCTTCGCGAAGTATGCTTTAACCTGCTCATTGCTTTTTCTTTTATCTGACGCACTCGCTCGCGTGTAATTTCAAAACGATCTCCTATTTCTTCCAATGTCATTGCAGGCTCGCCCAAACCAAAATAAAGCCGTATCACATTTGCCTCCATTGGTCCGAGTGTAACTAATGCTCTTTCAATTTCCGCATTTAATGATAAAGCATTAAAGTGCATATCTGCAGTATGATCCCCTTCCTCGCACGCTATAAAATCCATCATCGTGCTATCATCCTCGCCCGATAATGGAGCATCCATGCTCACATGCTTTCCAGCCGATCGCATTGTATCAATAATATCATCTGTGCTGATATTGAGAATAAGCGCAATTTCCTCATTAGTGGGAGAGCGTTCAAACTTTTGCGACAGTTCAGCAAACACTTTATTGATCTTGCTTATATGTGCAATCTTATTTCCGGGCAAACGCACTATTCGGGCATGTTCAGCAAGTGAAAGTAAAATGGTCTGACGAATCCACCATACAGCGTATGAAATAAACTTAAAGCCACGCTGCTCATCAAATCGCATTGCTGCTTTTATCAATCCTATATTTCCTTCACTTATTAAATCGCTTAAGCTCAATCCTTGATTCTGATATTGTTTTGCAACTGATACTACAAAACGGAGATTTGCTTTGGTGAGTTTTTCCAATGCGTCATTATCGCCCTGTTTAATTTTTTTAGTAAGTGCAACTTCTTCTTCAGGTGTCAGTAACGGAACCTTTCCTATTTCCTGCAAATATTTATCAAGTGATGCAGTTTCACGATTGGTAACCTGTTTTACAATTTTTAATTGTTTCATAAATTTTATTTCTCTGGATTAAAAACACTTGCTGAACGATTCTGTTAGGCATAAGTTACAAAAAAATAAAAGCAGAAGAAAAAGAGGTTGTAAGATATTTGAACAAAGTATTTAATACGAAGCCTTCTATCACAGAAAAGTGTAAGAAATAAAATATTTACGTCTGATTTTTACATTTCCTGACGTTTATCCATGGTACAATAAACAATTTCAGATTTTTAAAAATTGAAATTTTTTTTGATAATAAGACGAAAAAATTGAAGTGGATTTTCAGATTATTACTATAGAAAAAATTATTCCGAAAGAAAAATTACTGGTTTTAAAAAAACGATTACCAGGTTACAGATTCTCAAACGAACAAACCATTACCCCATCAGTAACTGTTTTGGTATTTCCATTATTATCATGAAGGATGCAATTAAAATTAATCAAGACAGTAGCTCCTGTGTTGCCACCCAACGACCAGAATTTTTTACGATCTATAATTTTGAAAACGCTTCCTGTTTGATTTGCTGTGCCATCATATGTTGACCACTTATCAGCACCTATATAATAAGCAAGCCTCACTCCCATTTGCATATCAGGATCCATTACATAATTATAATTACCGGGGTTAAAAAAGTTATAGTAAACATCAGAGTCAGGCGTATTTCCTAAAAAATTTAAATATCCTTTTTCCAGCTCAAATATTGGATTGCCCATACTCACATCCTCAAAACCGCAGCTCCATGAACTCTCACTGCTGTCAGGCGGAGTAGTAAGGGATGAAGAGGAACCAACGGTTTGCTGATAAGTGCTCCCCTCAATATAGGATATCGCAGTTCCATCCAATTTAAAACTTACCTGTGCAGGAGAATTTACCGTTACCGTGGGATTTGGATTGTTATTGGGAGTACCCGGTGTAATCTCATCTTCCTTCTTTTTTTTACAGCCTGTAAACACAATGGCGATGCTAATAGCGATAACATAAAATCTTGTCATATTGTTTTGGAGTATTTTAAATTTATGAAATACGAATATAAGGTTTTGTTGGTCTGTTCAATAAACTAAAATTCAATTATGGAGATTGCAGAATCACTACTTATTCAATTGCGAAGTGTGCTTCCATTTCATAACGGTATTTTATTTTTCTGAAGTTAAGTCCTTCATTGGCACTGCTTGCTTCATCTATCATCATAGCATTACTCTCCATACGTCCTTTATACACTGGGAAATCATTGAGTTCAATTTCTTTAACATAAAGCACTGCACCAGCTTTTGCACCGATGCCTTCCAGTAAATACTGTGCTTTTGCTTTTGCATTCTGCAATGCTTCTTTTTTTAATTGCTTCCTGTATTCTGCCTGCTTGCTACTGCTGGTTTTATTGATGTAAATATTTTGAGTAGCATTATCGTCCAGCATATTTACGAGCTTATCCACTTCTGCCGGGTTACTGAATTTAATAATATAAGTGGTGGACTGAAGCAGGTCAGGCTGTTCCTTTTTTCTCTTGCGGTGCCACCAGTTTGTGTTATCAAATCCGCTCATATCCTGTACCTCAATACGATCTTTGCTGATGCCTGCCTTTACACATGTTGCAAGAAAATTTTTTGAAATCTCATCAATAGTTTGCTTCTCCTTTTGCTTGTTATAATATTCCTGCAAAGTAATGCCCGTATAAATTTCATCGGGAACCACCTCCATTTCTGCACTGCCGGTTACTTCTATTTTTTTAACAGGTTCAGATAAGGTAATTGTTTGTTGTGCCATATTTATTCCCGGAATAGTAAATATTAAAATAAAAATTAATTTTTTCATATGTGGGTTATAAGTGATAGATGTCATAAAGCAAATTTAATATTAATGAAGTACGATAACGACAGGAGAAATTATTCTTTTAGTTATCCGTGTAGTTGCTATACTTTATGTGAGGTTTATGAAAACTTTTCTGCAATATTAAAAGCAGTACAATGGTAAAAATAAACTTATAAATTAAAATACAAATTTGCGGAGAGAGTGGGATTCGAACCCACGGTAAGCTTTTGACCTACACACGCTTTCCAAGCGTGCTCCTTAAGCCACTCGGACATCTCTCCGTTGAATGGAATGGAAGCGCAAAACTATTTAATTTAACGTGAGTACGGGATTAGATTTGCATTGCAGATGCAGAATTTACTCAGGCATGAGACGCAGATTTACAGATGGAACAGATTAAACATTAAATAAGGATTAGTACAGTCCCGATTAATCGGGATATCTGCGGTATAGATTATCCTTTGAAGCAATCATACCTCAGGTATTAATCTTTAAAATCTTATCTGTTCCCTACTGTAAATCTGCGTCTCCTTACGAAATAAACTGTAGTGCGTTAGTGAATATTTAATCCAGAACCCACGTTAATTTAAGAGAACTTGTTTTCGTAAATTACGATTAATAAAAATCCGCACACCGATATAACTTCCTGTGCAGTTGGCAATAAAATCAACCCAGTCTGTAGTCCGATCAGTTAGAATGTAGCCCTGGTACAATTCAATCAGTCCTCCATAAATGATTGCGGATACAATTGCGGAACCTGCGGAGTGCAACAATACAAATTTTAATTGTGTTTGTGTTCTGAAACCGCTGCTTAAAAGAAAAACTAAAATTGCATAACAGGTTGCATGCGCTGCTTTATCCAATGAAAACAAATCCCAGAAGGAGGGAAGATGCAAACTTGCAGGAGAGACAGTGCTGAGAAAAAAAATAAGCAACGCCCAGCTAAAGCCGAGCCATGTATGCTTAATAAAATTCATGAAATAGAAGCAATAAACTATGCGCCCACTAAGCCAGAATACTGCTCAGCCGTCATCAAGTTATTTAATTGAGCAGGGTCTGTGATTTTAATTTTCACCATCCATCCTTCACCATAGCAATCTTTATTAACCAGTGAAGGATCTGACTCAAGTTTGCTGTTTACTTCCATTACTTCTCCGGTGATGGGCATAAACAAATCGGATACAGTTTTTACAGCTTCTACAGTTCCGAAAACTGCTTCATGCTCCACTGTTTCTCCCACAGTTTCAATTTCAACATAAACAATATCGCCTAATTCGCCTTGTGCAAAATCAGTGATGCCAACATAAGCAATATCACCTTCAACACGAACCCACTCATGGTCTTTGGTGTATTTTAAATCAGATGGAATATTCATAGCTTGTAATTTTTGCTAAAAATAATAATAAACATTATGGGGCTAAGGAGAATCGTAAAGAGATACCCGCATTGGTGTTGCTGGTTGGATATGATGTGGAAATAACCGGTGTATTGATTGTGCGCTCATAAAACAACCGAAGGTTTAAGCGATCGTTAACTGCATAATCAGCTGAAACTTTTATAGAATAAACATTTAAACCACCTGAAGGTTCATTTACACCTTCTAACAGTTTACGGATGATGGTAATATTTTTTCGTGCAGAAAAATCGGCTGTAAGATTAAGACTGCTGCCTTGATTGCCTCCAATAGATTTCTTTTTTCCTCCTATTTTAAATGGTAAGCGGAATTTTGGCAAACGATAGCCAAATCCAAAAGTCCATTCGCTTCCTTTTATCTCGGTGAGCTGGGCACCGGTGAATGCCAGAGATAAATTACGGTCCTTTCTGTACTCAACACGGGTTTGAATATTGTTTTTCCAGGTAACATCAACTCCCAGCAAAGGCCCGAATTGTTCGGAGATAGAAACCTGTGTTATCTCTTTCTTGGGTACTATGTTATTGCTGAGATCACGGAATGCAGGATTGCCGTTCGATTCGAAATAATTAAGATTACGCCCGAAATTATTGATGTTATATGCTGCGCGATAAGAATGGCTTAATGTTACATTATTGAAAACTTTTTTAAATAATGGAAGCTTCGACAGTCCATCATAAGTTATCCTCCAGTTAGGTTTAGGAACTTTTACAAAGGGATTCAAAGAAATATTTTCGGCAGAAACACCGCTGTAAGCAGAGAGGAATGCAAGTGTCATAACTTCTTGCTGTGTTCCGCCATAGCCGTCATTATAAACTACACCAAAAGAATCCGGAGGTGCAAATCCTGATGAATTTGAATTTAATGCAGCTAACCTTTCACTTAATATTATTCTATTCCTGCTGAATTCCTCAAACACTGAGCTGCTGTAATCATCAGGATTGTCTTTAATAAATGCAGTGTTTAATGCCAGCCACGACACACTGTAATTTCCTGTTTCGCTCAGGCTTTGGTGTTCGAAATCAGAACCGTTGTAACGGAAATATTCTGAGTTGTTCTGACTATAATTTTTGTTTGCTGTTATTTCAATTTTAACTCCATCAATAGGTTCAATGGATGCACGTCCTGTAATATTCTGAACATAAGTATTGGTGTATAAATTATTCAGACTGGTATCACCGGTTATCCAGCCATTGAGTGCTGATCTCTCACGGATATCTTTCTGGCTGCCTAATGCAAACCCAAAGCCCGGAGAACCTTTATCCAAATCCTGTCCTAATATCTGCGAATAATTATTATAACCGGGCAATAATGTTCCGTTTGTTTCGGTGTAAGTAAGTCCCACTGTTTTTAATCCCATAAACATTCTGCCTACAAACCGGACCGCACCAGGAATTTCCGCAGGTTTCTTTTGTACCGGTGGTTTCACTCCTGTTGAGTCTGCAGAAAATTTCTTTGGTTGCTGTTTTTGTTTCGGAGCAGGCGGAGTCTTGGGTTTTGGTGAATTAAGTTTCTTTAAGAACGGAACTTTATTATACAATGTGGTCATTGTGAAATTTCCATTCAACTGTTTTGTATTACTGTTCTGTATCGTATTGCCCGTTCGCTGGTCAGTACCATATAAATTACGTGTGCTGTCAAGCACAAACTGACCGGCCTGCCATCCATAATTAAATCCGTATTTCGCATTAACTGATATCCAGTCAGTCAATGGAAATTTGCTGAGTGGTACAGTATAATTCAAATTACCTGAATGCTGATATTGTTTATTGCGTCCACCTCTCCAGAAATTATGTTTTATCGAATCACGCTCTTCTCTTGAATCAATACGGCCATCAGGTTCGTCTATTACAGAATAATTATTTGCATTGAAATCGAATTTTAAACCTTTGGTGATGTCATGACGGAGATCATACGTTCTGCGCATCTCAAAATTTTTATTGAAGAAAGTATCGGGTGATATTTCCGCTCCGGTGTTATTACGATAAACTTTTTCACCGTATGTGCGAATAAGTTCACCACGGAAATTCAGGCTGCTTGGAACAAGGTTAAAATTAAAATCTTTGATTGGTCGCGCATATTTTGATTTGAATGCAGTGCTTTTTGCAAAAGGAGTTATTCCTTTCGGATTGGTGTTGTAGTTATAACCCACAGCACCACGATATGTTTTAGTCACATCATATTCAATATTTATATCACGATGATACAGTTCATCATACGCATAAGTGAAGTTTAAATTCTCCACATCATAAATATGAGATTTTGTATTGGTACCTGTTTTATTCTTTTTTACATTGGTAAAATTGATGCTCTTGGTGCGCGTATAATCCTGCGAGCGTTTTTTTATTGCTTTTCTTTCTGCTTTTGTCTCAGCTGTTGCCAATGATGTTTTAAAGGGAACATCTTCGTTTAACGGATCATATTGCGGATTGCTTACAATGGTTCCATAGTTCACATACATCGGAATATCAATACCCGTTTTTTCAGGCAGAAATTTACCAAGGTATAAAGTGGAAGCAACATTAAAAGCAGTTTCATCACTCTTTCTGCGTTCACTTACTTTTTGTTCCAGCGCACCAAATCCTATTGACTTATGAGTAGCAGAAACAGCCACGTTACCCAGGTTAGCAAGCTTTGCCTGCATACGTGCACTTGCAGCCCATCCACCTTTTTTATCAAAGTCAGTTAACCTTAATTCATTCACCCATATCTCTCCGCATTTTACATTGCCATCATCACTGCCCGGATTGTTGCCATCACGTAAAGGATTTCTTATTCCGATCATAATGGTTCGTGCATTGCTTAATGATGGATTTCCTCTGATTGAAATTGTATTGTTGGTTCCCTCGTCTTTCCGGGTATAGACTGTTGTAAGCGATGTTTCACTTGCATTTCTCGCCAGCTTGAGATTAATAAATTTCTCAAGATCAAGATCAAGTAAATTTTGCTCCGGCCATATTTTGTCAGGGTCAGATGTGCCGGCAGAAGTTACTTTAAGTGGAATTTCATATTCGTAATAATTTTCCTTAAAATCAGTTCCTACACGAATAAACATGGTGAGGTCGCCATCGCCTAACAGGTCAGTAGCATCAGCAGGTGACTCAGCATGCACATACATTTTTAACCTTTTGTAGCTACGCAAATCAAGCTGAAGATTTTTATAAGCTGCTTTTGCATCACCATCAAGCAGGTTGCAAACCTTTAATGAAAGCGATTGTTCATTTAAACGTTGCAGTGTGGTAGAACCAACATTTATTTCCTGATCAATACCAGGAGGAATAACATAAGGTATCGGGCTTCTGTTTCCGTTTTCTTCCAGGTTAACAGTAGAAACATCAAAGGTGCTTTCATCTGTACAACCCAAACATTCACTGGACGCCATCAGACTATATGCATATTTTCTCCATTCACCACGAAGAAATTCAAGCTTTGCAAAACGCAAGGTCATTGGCTCGCTAAAGCCCGTCATAAACATGCGTATAAAATTGATGGTGTTAAATCCTTCTATCCCACCTTCGTTAAATACTCCGTTCTGTGCATTGAGATCGCGGATAGGAATTTTAAACTGGTACCATTTGATAGGTACATTATTTCCATTTGGTAAAGTGGCATTCACACCTATTGAATCCACAATATAATTTGTTCCAACCTGCATGGATGCAGGAGTAAGATTTACTTTATATTCAAAAAACTGCTCAAATGCGTTTTGATTGAAATCACGGTTTACGTCCTCCACATCAGGTTGCGAAGTACCTGCTTCAGTTGAATTTTCAGGAGAGTTTCCCTGTTGGTTACTGTATTTTTTATAACGGTCAAGTATTCCGGTTCCATTACCCTGATCAAATTGTGCGTTGCGGTAATAAGTAAAATTATCTGAAGAAGGATCAGCTTGCAATGCTGCTATCACAGATGGCGGAACAACCAGTTGTAATGAATCAAAATAACTATTTTGAAAATATGCATTCTCATCAGCATCATTTAAACCATCCAAACCTAAGTCCTGGTATTGACGGCTGATTGCATTAAAATCAAACGCATAAGGAGTAACAGGTGGTTGTATTTCTGAAATCAAACCCCATGATGTGGTGTCAGTTTTTGTTTTATCACCATCACGTGGTAATCCATTTTCATAACTCAGCTTACCATCTTTTAAAATATCTTCTGAAATATTTCCGATGTCAAAATACAACTGACCTCCGTTAATGTTTCCACTGTTAGTATTAAAAGGATCCATCACCCAGAACTGAATGAACTCCACATTGGCAGCATCAAAATCTGTAGTTTCTACTCTGCGCATAATTCCGCCCCAGCGTGATTCAGGATTTTTTAGTGAACCATCACCATTAACTCCGGCAGAAACACCGGATGGAACAGCATCATAATTATAAGGACCACGTTCAGCAGGAAAATAAGAAAGGTTAAACACAGGAATAGTTTGTGTTTGTCCGTTTGGTGCTTCTTTAAAAGGAAAAATTTCTTTTTCAGGAATCTGGCGTACCAGGTGATTACTCAGTTCATCAGGTGGAAGAGTGGGTCCGTTACTTTCATTACGATAAAAAACCGGATCAATAATATACCACGACATTTTAGCACGGTTGAAACCATATCTTATATCGTTATCAACGTGTGCTTCAGGAAAAAGACGTGAGGGGGTACTTGCCAGATACCACGATCCAACATTTTTCAAATCAATGGTTGACTGGCTTCCTTCAAAATCATCAATATAAGCGGTTCCTTTTTTTCCGATAGCCCTGTTATTACCAGGAATGAGGTTTGCAAATTCTCCGCTGAAAGTTACATTACTTGGTTCTTTGGTACTTATCAATGGAAGTTTATCCACCATCTTGGTAATGAAGCGTGAGTTAGTACGATAAGTACCATCCACTCCCCATATTGTATTTGAAATAGGTTCATCACCAATATTTACTTTTTGAGTGATTGGTCTTTCATTTAAACGAAGTATTGTTCCACCCAATGTAAAATCTTTATTTACGATGTAATCAAAGCGGCTTCCCATCATTGTTTTTGACTGGATGCTGAAGAGTGAATTGCTTTCCAATGAAATCTGGATGCTGGTTCCGCTCGCCAATATGCTTTGGTTAATAATCTTAACACGGCCTAAATTATAATCCACTGTGTAATCAACATTCTCCACTAACTGTTGCCCGCCTGCAGTTACTTTTACTGATCCTTCGGGAATATTGATTGCATTCAAAGGAATATCTGATCCTACCTTGCTTGAATAACTTCCTTTAAGACTGAATTTATTTTTCTCCTGTTGCTGTGCTGCAAGTGTTTTTGTTGAATCATACAATGCATCATACGCAAATCCGTTTGCAACAGTAGAATCAGCCAGGGGAAACTTGCTTCTTAAATATCTGCCGAAAGGTTCTCGCACCGGGAAAATAAGTCTTCCGTTTGCAGCATTAATGGTTATCCCTTCAATAAAATCATATTCACCATCAGGACGCGGATCACTATTTGCATTTACTCTGTCAAGATTAAAAAAGCGGTTTAAGGGAACACCATACACACCTGTTATGGCAGGAGAAACGGGGAAACGATTGGAACGTACTCCGCTTGAATCAATGTAGTATAACACATCTAACCTAAAATCTTTTTTATCAATCTGGTATCCACCCAATGCATAAATATTTTTCATCATCAGTCTCCAGGTAGGCAACTGGGTGGAGGTGAGCTGGCCTTTTAATAATTTAAGTAAAAGTGTTTGATCGGGCTGAATACCCGAAGTGGTTAAATCACCCACATGATAAACCTTACTGCCAATAGTATATTCAAATGCAACAGCTAAAACCTGATTTGGATTTAATGATTGGTTCAATGAGATATATCCCAGTTGCCTGTTGAAAGTATATTCATTGGTGTTTAACTTTTTTGCATTTTGAACCACTTCAAAATCGCGTGAAGCACGAAATGCAGGATTTATTGTGGGCATTATACTCTGTACCTGGCTTTTATCTCTTATACCCGGAAATCCTGTGGTTAATTTATTATATAAAGTATTGCTGCTGTCAGAAGGTAATGCAACATTAAACGGGGCATAATTGTCAATTAAAGATGGAACATTGTGATTAAAAAAGTTGTTCTCACCCAAATCAAGTAAGGCAACCACACTCCGGTTATCAATTGTAGTATTATTTACATTGGTTACCCAAACTTCGAGCTTGGTAATATTTACTTGTGAATTAATAAATGGTAACGCTGCCAGTGCCTGATCATAATGATCGCCAAAATATTGAGACAGGAAAAAGTGTTTGTTGCTTTCATATTGATCAGCCTGTATATCGAAGGGAGTAATAGTGGCACCCCCTTTAACATCAATGGTTGAGTTCTTTCCTTTTTGCTGAGAGAAAACGCTGGTTACTGTTAACCTTCCGAATTGCAATTGTGTTTTAATACCAAACAAACTCTGGCTTCCCTGTATAAGAGATCCGGTGAGCGGAAGTGTAACATTTCCTGCTTCAATCTTTTTGATAATCTCATCTTCACTGCCGGTGTATTCAAGCTTAAGTTTATTTTCAAAATCAAAGCTTGCTTCTGTATTGTAATTGGTGCTGAGTTTTAGTTTCTCACCGATATTGCCAATCACACTCATCTGTATCTTCTCTTTAAAATCGAAGTTGGATGTTTTGCGTTGCTTTTCAGGCAAAGTAGGATTGTCGTAACGATTGATATTGATACCAAAAATTAATTCTGCTGACCCTTGCGGACGAATGTCAATAGTGTTTCCACCAAATATCCGGTTGAAAGCTTCGCCACCTACATACAAACGTGGAGCAAATCCTTTGCGTTGGGTTACACTCTCTTCGTTGGCCCGCTGGCGGAAATAGTTTCTTGTTGATTTTCTGTTTTCATTATCCACAAACTCATCAAAAGTCATATAACTGGGATTGCGGTAAAAAAGACTTCCCATCCGTTCATTAATATCATACTGGCGATCTTCAGGATTGTATTCAACCTCTGTTTTAATGTTACTTGGATTACCTAAATACAAAGGACTGGCATCCTCAGTATGTGAATTATAAGGATCAGAATAACGATCGTGAAAAGGATAACGCAAACTATCTTTTCGTCCGGAATCAGGAACGATAACCGGATCTTTACCAACTACCCACGGTTCACGTTCAATATGAAAAGTCCTGGTATCGCCCCACACAAGGCTGAATAATGATAAGAATAAAATCGCTGCAAGCGGATATTTGAGTATTGGTTTCAAAGCGGATACAGAGGATATTGAACTTTCAGAGGGTGAATTTTTTGGAGCGCCTAAAATAGGAAATAAGGGAGTATGAAGTAGTGAGTAGAAAGTAGAAAGTAGTGAGAGCGCTGTGATGCTCCATTTTGGTTGATATTGTAGAACTTTATCTTGTTCAATTAATAAAACTAAACTTTGCTTTCATTTCTTCCCTTTCTGCTTTCTACTCTCTGCTTTCTACTTTTTTCACAATAAAGCAAGTGCAGCTTTTATCCATTCTTCAACGGATGAAACCTGATTTTGATTACGTGATGCCTGTTCTAAAGCTTTGTCTGCCGTGTTACGGGCAAAACCGAGGGTTAACAAAGCACTTAACGCTTCCTCGCGTGTGGTATTGTGTGAGGCAAAAGCTGATTTCTCAACCAGTTCAACTTTATGCATTTTATCTTTTAAATCAACAATAATTCGTTGGGCTGTTTTATTGCCGATACCTTTTACTTTTTGCAAAGCAATGATATCACCTGAACTGATTTTGTTTTTTAATTCAGCAGGATTCAACGATGACAAAATCATTCTTGCTGTGGATGCTCCCACTCCTGAAACTCCAATCAACTGCCTGAACATGGCGCGTTCATCTTCATCAGCAAAACCAAACAGTTCCTGTGCATCCTCCCTAACAATGAGATGGGTAAAAACTTTTGCAGTTTGTTTTTCTTTTAATTGAGAGAAAGTGTTAAGCGAAATATGCAGTGAGTATCCCACACCATTACAATCAATTACAACATTTGTGGGGGAGATGGAGGTAAGTTTGCCATTTAAATATTCGTACATGAGATTATTTTTTAAGAGTGCGAAACTCGTAAATAATTAACAGGTTAATTAAAAAGTGACTAAACAGAAAGATCAGTTGAAAAAAAACGCTGGTTAGAATTTAACATGTACTCACCTTTTGTTTATGCTGTATTTTGAGCTTTCCGGTAATTACCGGAAAGCCTTCATCAAAAAAACAAAGTTAAATAGAATGACTTGAAAAATACTGATAAACTTTGGTAGAAACCTGTTGCAAAACATCAGGCAGTTTTTTTAAATCAGGTCCTTTTGTCATTATGGTAAGCAAATAAGGATTGTCATTTATAAAAACTATTCCTGACTCATGTAATTCTGATAAATTAAGATCACCTGCCTCTCCAAATTTATGTGCTACAGTAATTGAAGAAGGAATCCCTTTCATTATGCCATTCATGTAATCGCATCTTGCTAATAAACCGATTGCAAATTCCGAATCGGCATTACTTAAATAGCACCCATTATATAAAATCCTCATAAAGAGCGAAAAGTCTTTTACATTAATAGGGAAATCACCCTTGGACCAATCGGGAGGAGTTAATCCAATATCAGTATATACTTTGTTGAAAACAGCAGGATCCATAATGGTTGCTAATAACAGCGTTGCATTATTATCAGAATTAACAATCATATAAGTTAACAATTGTTTAACAGTATATTTATGACCTAACACAATTGACTTGTTGGGATCAATGTTCACTTTTTTATCAATGGAGAAATTTTGGTTGAATGTTAATTTCCTGTTTAATAAACCCGGGTTGCTTTCATTCATTTTGAGAATGGTGATGAGGGTTGGAACTTTCATCAGTGATCCTGGCCAGAACAGTTCCGATTCATTGATACTTATCCATTCATTATTCCTGTATTCTTTTAAATAAACTGATGCTGATTTTAAAACTCCTGCAGATTTATAAGAGCTAATTATGGATTTGATATCAGCTTTGATATCCGAAAGACTTTCTGACTCGCAATTATTATCTACAAACATCAATGGCCTGATATATTCAAAACCATTTAATCTTTTAATATGATACGAACAGGAAACAGAGTTATTGGATGAAATCACCGGAGCTGGTGGAGCGTTCTTTAAAAATTGTATTGTAGCAATGTATGAGCAAAAGGCTGTGGCAGTGGAGAAAAGCAATACCCAGATAAGGCCAACTTTTCTTTTGAAAATATTAATCAGAGACATCGTAGTATTGTTTTGATTTGTTTATTACAAAGATAAGACCTAACCTTAAAATTTCAACCATAAAAATTTGGAATTATCATAGTGATAAATGAAGGGAAAAGTCTTGGTATGAAATATAATTCTCTTGATTCTTTTCATGATTTTCCAAAAAATACAGTACTTAAGAAAGAAAAATAATTTCGATGATATAGCATTACAAATAAATAAAAAATGCCATCCGTAACACCGGATGACATTTTGAATAAAATTTATCAGAGCTTATTGCTCAATAGCTTTCTTTTCTTCATTAGTTTCAGCTTTTGCCTCAGCTTTTCCGCCTTTCATGCAGCAAGATGATTTACCTGCAGATTTTTTACTGCCGCAGCTATAGCCATCTTTTTTGGAAGATTCTGTAGAAACACCCGTTTTAGCAGCAGGAGCTTCGTCAGCCTTTACTGCTGGAGCTGCAGTGGTTGCATTATCAGATGTTGACTTTGATGTTTGAGCAAGTGAAGCAGTTGCACTAAAGATGCCACAAGCAAATGCGATTACAAGGATTTTTTTCATATTGATATTTTGTTAATTGTTTTGAATTTATATTGCAAGATTAAGCATTATAACGGGAGTGTGCAAATAATGTTGCGAAAGGGTTACATTGATTCATAAATTGTTCACAAAGAGGTATCAGCTACATTTGTTGCAAATGAATATCCGGGAGAATATAAGTATAGCATTACAAGCTATCAGAAGCCAGGCCCTGCGAACCACTTTAACAGTGCTGATTATTGCTTTTGGCATAATGGCATTGGTGGGGATATTAACAGCCATTGACGCAATAAAAAGTTCCATTAATACCAGCTTTAGCAGCATGGGCTCTAATTCTTTTACCATTCGTAATGCAGGTATGAATATTCATGTAGGAAGCAGTACAAAAAAAAGCCATCGGTATAAAAATATTGCTTACCATGAAGCATTGGAACTAAAGCAAAACCTTCAGTTTCCTGCTACCATTTCAGTTGCAGCTACGGCTACTCCGATTGGAATTTTAAAATACCGTTCAGTAAAATCAAACCCGAATATATGGGTAGTTGGAGCTGATGCAAATTATCTCTCAGTAAGTGGATATTTTTTAAATCTGGGCCGGAATTTTTCTCCGCAGGATATGGAAATGGGTAATCATGTTTGCATACTTGGAAAAGATTTGGTAACCACTTTGTTTAAAGGAGAAACTGCATTAGATAAAATAATCAGTGTTGGAAGTACCAAATATAAAGTGATAGGCACACTGAAAGAAAAAGGATCGAGCATGGGGTTTGGCGGAGATAAAATCTGTATCCTTCCTTTATCGAATGTGAAACAATATTATGCTACCAAGGAAACTTCTTATACCATTACGGTGAAAGTTGATAAAACCGAAAACCTTCAGCCCGCAATAGGAGAAGCAACCGGTGTTATGCGAAGTATCAGGCATGATCCTGTAGGCACTGAAGATTCGTTCGGAATAATGCAAAGCGATACGCTTGCCAACTTGGTTATCGGTCAGTTAAAAACAGTGACGATAGCTGCTACCATTATTGGCTTTATTACCTTATTGGGAGCGGCTATTGGATTGATGAATATTATGCTTGTGTCAGTTACAGAACGCACACGTGAAATCGGAATAAGAAAGGCACTTGGTGCAAACCAGCAAACCATACGAAGGCAGTTTTTAACAGAGGCAATTGTAATTTGTCAGATAGGAGGGATAGCAGGAATTATTTTAGGTATCCTGATTGGTAACCTGCTTTCGATGGCAATGGGTGGAGCATTTATTGTTCCATGGATGTGGATTTTATTAGGACTTATTTTGTGTTTTGGAGTGGGTTTGCTTTCAGGCATTTATCCTGCGGCAAAGGCTGCCAGGTTAGATCCGATTGAATCACTCAGATATGAATAAAGGTTTCCGGAATTAAATTTTTTAAACATTTTTATTCTAATCAGGATGCTTTCATCAATTCTCTGTCAGGAGTTAAAGGATTTTTAGCATTCGGATGTTTAATTGTTGCCCTGGATTTTTTCAGCAGTGGAATTTCATTTGAGTAACATTCATCGTTTAAGACATCATACTTAGTATTTTTTGCATTGGTATCCATCCACCTGCCGTTAATATAATATCCGTGTTTTTTACAGGTAGGGCAATAACGGGATGCATTAAAATCATACGGGTTTCCATCTTCTTTTATCCAGTTGGTGTAATCTTTATACTTCCATCTATGCCCTGCAACCTGGCAAACCATTTCCGATAAGTCTTTTGCAATCCCTTTCATTCCTTTTTTTAAGAAGGAAAACGGATTATGTGAAACAGTGACGAATAAATTAAAAGTCGTTTTAAAGTTTGAGTTTCGCCTTATGGATTTAAGGCTGTTATTAACTCTCCATTTTCTTTCAGTGGTTTCCTTATACATAAATCAATTGATTACTTCTCTCAGTTTCGTAAAAAATCTTATTTAAAATTTATGCCAAATCACTTGTTTTTTAAATAAAGAAAAATTTAATAAAAATTGCTTGCGTAATTAAAAATATCGCCATAAGTTGCGCAGCTTTTCAGTACCCGGAGTAAAGCAGTAAGCCAAAACATTGTATTATTCTCCAACTGAGATTGAGCTAATCAACTAACATGTTATGGAATGTAGATTTCATTTTTTTTATTTCAATAATATTTTTTTGATTGCAGTTTTCTAACAAGTGATTGACTTCATTTTATCAGGCTAAATGAGGATAGATGTTAAAATTGAATGAAGCTGTAAGTAAATATATTTACAGACCAAATTTATTTTCATGAAAAAACATATTCTACTTCTTCTTTCACTCCTGTTCGCAGCTTTTTGTAGTATAGCTCAGGAAAATAATTTCCAACATCCCGAAGGAAAATATTTAAAAGTAAACGGAGCTAAACTATGGATTGAAACAGAAGGTACGGGTGATCCATTGTTTCTTATTTCCGGTGGACCGGGAGGATCCCATGTGGGCATGCATAGTTTTAGTGGATTGAAAGATGCCTGTTTGCTTGTTTATATTGATAATTACGGGCGAGGCAAATCCGATGTTGCTGAAAATCCTTCTGACTATAGTATAAGTCGTGATGTAGAAGATGTGGAAGGAATCAGGAAAGCCTTAGGTTATAAAAAAATAAACGTACTGGGTCATTCGTATGGTGGAATGGTTGCGCAGCAATATGCAATCAAATATCCTCAAAATGTAAAACACCTTATTCTTGCAAACAGTTTTTTCAGTGGTGAAATGTGGCAGGCAAATGATGATAACTGCAATCATGAAATAAAAACAAATTATCCTGAAGTGTGGCAACGTCTGATGACGGTACGAGCAAGAGGTGCTCACAGCAGTGATCCGGAACATATAAAAATTTATGGTGAAGTACCTTATGGATTTTTGTATGCTTATAATCCTGATAAATTCTTAAAAGGGATTGATCCCTCCTATCCGAATAATTTTAATACTCAATTATATTATCAGCTTGTGGGCGATGATGGTGATTTTATTATTGGCGGTGATGTGGCAAAAGCTGATTATCGAAAACAATTGAAAGATTTAAAGATGCCTGTTTTGATAGTAGCAGGCAG
>JANLUX010000016.1:0-1897 GCA_031363705.1 Bacteroidota bacterium | reverse complement strand
AGCTATGCCCTGCTGGCTTATTTCAGAAATGAAGAAGGTGGCGAAAAGGTGGAGCAGCTTTTAAATGATGCAGTGGCAAACAAACATGAACTGTACATGGCCTGTATCAATGCAGGGGAAGTGTACTATATGGCTCACCGGAAAGACGGTGCAGACAAAGCTGCCCTTGTATGGAAAGCAATGCAACAATTTCCAATACACATAACAGATGTTGATTTAGCATTTACATTTAAGGCTGCCGGTTTAAAAGCAAAATATAAATTTAGTTATGCAGATGCTTTTGCTGCGGCACTGACGATCAATAAAAAAGCCACCCTTATTACCGGAGATCATGAATTTGATTTGTTGGTGGGGGAGGCAAATTTTAAAGTGAAGTATTTGTAGGCATATCTACTAACCGTTTTACCAAAAGGCATCAATGAAATTTCAACAAGTTTAAAATGCTGGCGGGCAAATGGGATACTGATGATGGCGATAATAGAATAATGCCAAAGATTTAAGTTAAAAGAGTAATAAAACCTTTATTTATTTGTCTTTTTATTTCCGGAACGAATAGGAGGCTCTTGCTTAATTATTTCTTTAAACAGGTTTGGCAGATATGTTTCAAACCACTCAGGTAATTTACCATGATGAACAGCAGAAACAACAACTCCATTTTTAAAAAGTGCTAATACTTTGGGACTAATGCTTTCAGAAGTATCAACGATTTGCAATTCGTCAATTTTTTTAAAGCGCTTATTTAGCTGGTATAGATTTCCATAGAAATTTCTTTCTATTTCATAAGGCGGCACATGATGACCACCTAATTTGGCACGATCCATTACCCTTACTTCAGAGAGGTCTGTATCTTTTAAACCAAAAAAAATTAAATGAATTTTATAACCTGCCCGTTTAAATCTTTTAGGTGTTACCCAGTTTCCATCATCCGGGAGATGACCTTCGTAAACAAAATCGTCTTTTTGTTTTAAAGCAGCCTGCACTAAATTTTCAAAATGTTCAAACAACCATTCCAATGCCAGGCGGTTTGCTTCTTTATAAGAAGGGGTTACATGTTTGTATAATTCCCGTTTCTTTTTCAGGGTCAATTTGTCCCCATCAAAAACCTCGCAATTGCCCTGAACAAGCATGGGCAAATAGGAGTATCCTACAGTAGATTTTCCTGCTCCATTTGCGCCTGTTATAATATATAAATCAGGCATTATAGTCTAAAGAAGCTGATATTTTTCCCTTATTTGGCTACCGTCAGCAGAAGAATATTGGGCGATAACTTTGAAGTCATTGTTCTTGCGGCATAAAGACACCAATTGAATAGAGCCATCGGGATATTCAAGATAACATTGATCTGAAGGCAATTCATTAGAATTTATCATAAATGGCAGACCATTTTTTAATTTACTCTCACGTAAAATTTTAATAGCCTGTATTCCTGATTTTTCTAATTGTTTAAGCTTCATCGAAATTGAAATTTGATTAGTATTCAGATTTTAAAGTACATAAAAATACTGATAAAAGCTGACAGGTAAATAAAATTTCCCCCGTTAAATTGGGTTTAAGAATCCGGCACCAGCTTCTTGCTGCCAAACAGCTGTAGGTGTGTACATTACTTTAATTGATTTAGTTGAAATGTGATGGAGCCGCATTCAGCCCTTGAAAATTTCATCCATGTGAAACTGTAAAAAATCTTTCTTTGGATAATATTTTTTAGGGAGTGTAATTTTTGAACCTGCTAAAGAAGCAAAATATTTTGTATGATAATCTTCTTTGTGTTTCTTTTTTAAATCTACAGACAAAAGAATTTCAAACTTCTCTGTAATACCTATATAGCCTTTATCATAAGCCCTGTCATACAGCGATGAAAGACAGATGCCATTTTCAGGATTTAATCTTTCTTCTTCTT
>JANLUX010000339.1:0-1506 GCA_031363705.1 Bacteroidota bacterium | reverse complement strand
GTGTTTGAAAAAAGATTTTTACTGAAAACATGATTCCATCTCAACGTGCCTGTTGAGTTTCCAAATAAGATACCATAATTTATTCCTTTTGATTCTTTGTAAGTAGCATGATCATCACCTTTAAAACCACTAAGAAATATTCTGTTGTTGGGAGAAACTTGCCAGTTTACTTTTGCATTGAGGTCGTAAAAATTATATTTTGTTTCAATTCCTTTTTTTAAAAATGGTTTGAGCAATAAATCCAAATAGGTTCTTCTGCCTGAAACAATAAACGATGCTTTGTCTTTTTTAATCGGTCCTTCAATGGTAAGGTTAGAGGAAATCAAACCGACTCCTCCATGCACTTCATAATTATTTTTGTTTCCTTCTTTCATTTTAATGTCAAGAATAGAAGACAACCTGCCACCATACTGCGCAGGAAAACCTCCTTTTATTAATACCACATTGTTTAATGCACGAGTATTGAAAGTGCTGAATAAACCAAACAAGTGGTTGGGGTTGTAAACAGTAGCTTCATCCAATATCACTAAATTCTGATCTGCATTACCGCCTCTTACAAAGTATCCTGTAGTGCCTTCGTTTCCTGATTGCACACCGGGCAACAACTGAATTACTTTAAGCACATCCGATTCGCCAAGTATGGCTGGCATGGATTGTATTTTTTCTATCGGAATATCTATCACTCCCATCTGTGCTTTTTCGATGTTAGCTGCTCCGGCACGTTCACCAAGTATTTCTACTTCAGTTAACCCTACCGTTGAAGTCATTAGTTTTATATCAATCCGGTAATTTTTATTAAAAGATAATTTTTTTATTTGTGGTTTATATCCCATGTAATTAAAAACGATTGTTAAGCTATCTGCTTTTGGTAGTGTGAGCGAATAGAAGCCATATTCATTAGCAGCAGTTCCTGTTTTCAATGAGACAATGTAAACAGAGGCTCCAATTAAAAATTCACCGCTTCTTTCATCAGTAATTGTTCCGCTTAATGTAAATCGTTCTTGCGAAAGAATTATACTGTTGTTCATTATAAATAATGCGGTGGTTAACATCAAAAACTTTCTCATATACGGATGCAATAATCTAAGTTATAACATCAATACGCGAAAATTTATGCAAAGGCTGCGTGAAGGTTAATATTTTCGTCATTGCGAGGAACGAAGCAATCTGTTTCATATAGGCAGATTGCTTCGTTCCTCGCAATGACGATCACTAAACTAATAAAACAGTCCTAAGCTAATTCCAAAATAATCAGGAAGTTTATAAGGTGTAGCTTGTCTGTTGATACGATAGTGACTTAACAAATACAATTTATACTTGTCATTAAGGTTGTAACCCAAACCTAACCCAAAAAGAAAATCATTGGTAACAAATCCTGTGTGATTTGGTTTGGTTTCCACAACAAGGTCCTGGTTAGGATTATTATTTTTAAATTCAAAAACCACTTTGTACGGGAATATGTAATGAGCACCATAACCTAAGTCAAATAACAAATTTGTTTTTTTA
>JANLUX010000328.1:0-4169 GCA_031363705.1 Bacteroidota bacterium | reverse complement strand
CCGAGAAATCCTCGGCAACTATTCGAAAATTTAGAATAGTTCGATTAGAACTAAAACCAAGCACAACAACAAAAAAGAAGAAGTGAAATGAATATCCTCACCGAAGATGAAATAGAACAAAAAGTAATGGCATGAAAAATCAGTTGTAAAGAAATTCTTTACAACTGCCAGCAAAAAATAAATAGCAATGGAGGATAATTCGCAGATAATAATTTACCAAACCGAAACAGGCGAAACCAAATTAGAAGTTCGTTTAGAAAACGAAACCGTTTGGCTCACACAAAAACTGATGGCAGAACTGTTTCAAACCACAGTTGCCAATATCAATATTCACCTGAAAAATATTTTTGACGAGGGGGAAATAGACCCAAAGGCAACTATTAAGGATTTCTTAATAGTTCGTTTGGAAGGCAACAGAGAAGTGAACCGCAGCATTGAGTATTACAATTTAGATGCAATCATTTCGGTTGGCTACAGAATAAAATCAACGGTTGCTACCCGTTTCCGTCAATGGGCTACTAACCACATAAAAGAATATATCATCAAAGGTTTTGTGATGGATGATGAACGGTTGAAAAATCCTGATTTGCCTTACGATTATTTTGAAGAACTGATAAAACGCATTCAAGACATCAGAACTTCTGAAAGGCGTTTCTATCAGAAGATAACCGACATATACGCCACCAGCACCGATTATGACCCAACAGATGAAAACAGTATTTTATTTTTTCTAACGGTTCAGAATAAAATGCACTGGGCAATTACAGGAAAAACCGCAGCAGAAATAATTGCCCAACGAGCCGACAGCAGCAAACCAAACATGGGCTTAACAAGTTGGAGAGGAACAAAGCCAAGAAAGCAAGATGCTGGTATTGCAAAAAATTATTTGAATGAAAATGAATTGGAAGCACTCAACAATTTGGTAGAGCAATATTTAATTTTTGCCACTGGGCAAGCTATGCGAAGGATACCCATGTATATGAAAGATTGGATTGAAAAACTGCACGGCTTTTTAAAACTCAACGACAGAAATATTTTAGAACATGCAGGTAAAATTTCGCATCAGGTAGCAATAGAGAAAGCAGAAAAAGAATACGACAAGTATCTTGTGAAAAGAAATAATGCAATTGAAAGCGACTTTGATAAAGCTGTAAAGAAAATAGGCAAACCATCAGCACTAAAGCCAATTACAACAACAAAAAAGAAGAAGTGAAATGAATATCCTCACCGAAGATGAAATAGAAAAAATGGCTTTAGAAACCTTGCAAAAGCAAGGTTATGAAATTGCTTTTGGCGGTGATGTGGCGAGAGATTACAACGAAGTTGTTTTACAAACCCGTTTGCAAAATGCCATCAATAAAATAAATCCTGATGTGCCTGTTGACATTCGTGAAGAAGCATTGCGTATTGCGTTAAGAACGCAAAGCACAAATCAATTAGTGAACAACGAAAACTTCCACAAACTGCTAACTGATGGAGTTGATGTAAAAGGTTCCTCTCCCCTTGGGAGAGGCGGAGGTGAGGGCCGGTCAAAAACTTTCAAAGTTTGGTTGGTTGATTTCAAAAATGAAAACAACAATGAGTTTGTTGCCATCAATCAATTTACAATCATTGAAAAGCAGAACAACAAAAGACCTGATATAATTATTTTCATCAATGGTTTGCCGTTGGTAGTTATTGAAATTAAAAACGCAACCGATGAAAACGCAACAGTAAGAAGTGCGTTTGACCAATTGCAAACTTACAAGCAAGCAATTCCTTCTTTGTTCAATTTCAATTCGCTTTTAATTGCAACCGATGGTTGGTTTGCAAAAGCAGGAACAATCACAAGTGATTTCAGCAGGTTCAGCAGTTGGAAAACTCCACCTGAAAGTAAGGGCGGAAAATCTTCCGCCCCAACAAATGTGGTAGAAGAACCTAACACACTTTACAATTCAACTTTGTTTCCGAAAGAGCAAACCGTTTTGGAAATGGATATTATGTTGAAAGGAATGTTGGACAAAAAAACTTTGTTAGACATCATTCGCCACTTCATTGTATTTGAAAAAACAAAAGATAAAACGGTAAAAAAAGTTGCAGCGTATCATCAATACTATGCAGTGAATAAAGCGATTGTTTCAACGATTAAATCGTTAAAACAACCCTAATCCCCAGCCCTTCTCCCAATGGGAGAAGGGAGCAGCTATCGGGCAAACATGGAATTTTCCGGTTTAATAAAAACGGCAAGGGAGTTAAGACAGAAACAAACCAAAGCCGAAGAAATATTTTGGGAAATAGTAAGGAACAGGAAATTTCTGAACCTAAAATTCAGAAGGCAACATCAGATAGGGCATTACATCGCTGATTTTTATTGCGATGAGAAGAGGTTGGTAATTGAATTAGATGGTGAAATACATTTTACAGAAGAGCAACAAAAACACGATGCTAAAAGAGATAAGTTTTTGACATCATCCGGTTTTAAAGTTTTGCGATTTACCAATCAATATTTTTTAGAAACACCCGAGTTAGTTTTAGAAGAAATTGCATTGGCTGTTTCTCCCTCTCCTTTGGGAGAGGGTCGGGGTGAGGGTGACGGCAGAGCCGGTGTCATCTGGCACACACAAGGAAGCGGAAAAAGTTTGAGTATGGTTTTTTATTCTGGCAAATTGGTTTTAGCACCTCAACTAAACAACCCAACTATTTTAGTTCTTACAGACCGCAACGATTTAGACCAACAACTTTTTGAAACATTTAGCAACTGCCAACAACTGATAAGACAAACACCAGTGCAAGCGGAAAGCAGAAATGCTTTGCAAAGTTTATTAGCCGTGTCAAGTGGCGGAGTTATTTTTACAACCATTCAAAAATTTCTGCCAAATGAAAAGGGCGGAACTTATCCGAAACTTTCTGACAGAAGAAACATTGTTGTGATTGCAGACGAAGCACACCGCAGCCAATATGATTTTATTGATGGCTATGCAAGACACATGAGGGATGCTTTGCCCAATGCTTCGTTCATTGGTTTTACAGGAACACCGATAGAGAAAGAAGATAAAAACACACAAGCCATTTTTGGAAATTATGTTGACATCTACGACATACACCAAGCCGTAGAAGATGGAGCAACGGTGAGAATATTTTATGAAAACCGCTTGGCTAAAATTGAATTGAACGAAAAGGAAAAACAAATTTTAGATGAACGCATTGAAGATGTAACCGAAGAAGATGAATTGACAGAACGCCAACAACGCTTTGCTAAGTGGACACAACAGGAAGCGATTGTAGGAAGTGAAAAGCGATTGAAACAAATTGCAAAAGATTTGGTGCATCACTTTGAACAACGCAGCGAAGCATTTGACGGCAAAGGAATGATTGTGTGCATGAGCCGCAGAATTTGTGTGGCAATGCACAACGAAATTATTCAGTTGCGACCAGAGTGGTATAACGCAGAAGATGATAAAGGAAAAATAAAAGTGATAATGACAGGTTCATCAAGCGACCCGTTGGATTATCAGGAACACATACGCAACAAGCAAAGAAGAAAATCAATTGGCGACAGATTGAAAGACCCGAAAGACGAATTGAAATTGATTATAGTTCGTGATATGTTGCTCACAGGTTTTGATGCTCCTTGCTTGCATACGCTGTATGTGGACAAGCCCATGACAGGACACAACCTCATGCAAGCGATTGCAAGAGTGAACAGAGTTTTCAGAGATAAAGAAGGCGGTTTGATTGTGGACTACTTAGGCATTGCACAGGATTTGAAAAAAGCATTGAGCATTTACACCGACAGCGGAGGAAAAGGGAAAATAGAATTCAACCAAGAAGAAGCCGTAGCAAAAATGTTGGAGTTGCATGAAGTTGTTGTTGGAATGTTTGACAAGTTTGATTACAAAAAATTCTTTGGCTTGCAGCCAAAAGAAAAACTCACTTTCATTTTAGATGCAACAGATTTTGTTTTGAATTTAGATAAAGGCAAAGACCGTTTCAATTCAAATGTGATAAACCTTTCAAAAGCATTTGCTTTATCAGTTCCCCACCACGAAGCATTGAAGATTAGAGATGATGTAAGTTTATTCCAAGCAATCAAAGCACGAATTACAAAACTTCGTGAGAGCCAAAAGAAACACAGTGATGAAGAAGTGGAAACCGCTATCAGACAAATTATTTCTGATGCTTTGATTTCA
>JANLUX010000320.1:0-2771 GCA_031363705.1 Bacteroidota bacterium | reverse complement strand
AGGTGCAAATGTCCAGCCGGTGTTACCTCCTGCATCTGTGCAGCCCTGACCTGCGAAAAATTGGGCTCCACCAATTGCATTTATATTTTGAAGTGCTACATTATACAAACACACAAGACCCGTATCAACGAATAATACTGAACCATTGCTAGAAAAATTTAATTGACCCAATGATTGATTAATAATAAATTGATTATTAATATAAACTGTATCACTACCACTTCCAGCAAACTGAAAGCTGCTGGATTGCTCAACAAACAATGTGTCTAAATGGCATGTGTAATTAATATTGCCTCCATTCGGAAAAACTGCTTTTTGAATAAAATTGGGACCTCCAGAGTTATATATTGAGGAAGTAATCATATC
This sequence comes from Bacteroidota bacterium, assembly GCA_031363705.1. Classification (GTDB taxonomy): domain Bacteria; phylum Bacteroidota; class Bacteroidia; order AKYH767-A; family OLB10; genus JANLUX01. The sequence goes on along the minus strand of JANLUX010000320.1, from coordinate 2,405 downwards.
GATAATATAATTATTGCTCCCGTCAAGAATACTGCATTCTACTTTGTTAAAGGCACAATAATCAACGTTCAATCCAAGGCATTTAAATATATTAAACGTCAATCCTGCTTGATCTACATTAAAAGAACCAAGTGAATGAAAATTAGTTGAATCAAAATCACATTGAAAGCAAGAGTATATTCTTGAAAGCCCACTACAAGCAATCGTTGATGTGCCAAATAAAAGAGTTGGGTTTGAATTTCCCACACCAATTCTGAATGTTGTACAGTTAATATTATAGTTATTTGATTCAAAAGTTCCACTATTAATATAAAGGCTATGAGGTCCAATATCAAAGTCATCCATTAATTTCCACCCGCCTCCTGGATTATCAAATTCAGTATGAGCATTAAGATGTCCAAATGTGTAAATCACATTGTTAGATAATGAAGAAAGAAATGTTACACTCAAATCACAGTTCATTAAAGGACATAAAATCAAAGACCCATAAACATTCAATACGCCAGTTGAAATGGTTGGATTATTAGCTGCTCCCGTCCAATCAAAATTTTTGCAATAAGCTGTTGCAACATCTACATGAACAGTATCGTTCACCGAGGTAAACGAATTCGCATCAAAATAAACATTATCATTTGGTCCGGGAGGCGAAGTATGAAATGTTGTACCTCCACTTGATGATGCCCAATGATTTGCATAATCACTCCAGTTGCCTGTTCCTCCAACCCAATAGTAACCGGGAGCAGCAACACATGCACCAAATGTCCATCCTGAAGTAAGACCCGAATTAACACTATTTGCACCGGCATAATGATTCCCAGTTCCAAGTGCATTGTTTTCTTTGATGTCGAGATTATCAACACAAACATCGTTAGCACCAAAATCAAAATTGGATGCTATACCCGGATTATTCGATTTGATATAAACTTTATCAGGAGCCTGAACATTTACAATAAATTGTGAGTTGACAACAATCGAATCATTGCCCTGAATAGAAAGCGTGTCATTAGGATTATTCAAAACCAGTGTGTCAACAACAACCTTGTTTCCACTCACCCATGTAAGCGGATTGGAGTTGATAATCATCTTTTGAATATGAGAGGGAGATGCAGTGCAGAACATATTTTGTATCCAGCTGGGTGGTGCAGTCAAAGGTTTTTTAATTTCCTGTAAACCGATGTTTGCATTATCATATAAATATCCACCACTCACCACATGATTAAAATTACAGTTGCTTCCATACATAGTGGAACTCTCCACATAATTATAATCATGATTTGCGGAAGAAAATCCTGCGTTGAGATTTACCAGACCTGCAAAAATCCTGCTGCTGTCTGCATCTAAATTAAAGCTCGCAGCAGACACCAGAGCGTAAAAAGAATTATCACAATACACATCACTTGATCCTAATTGTAAAGTACAAACAGGATTAGGAAAAATATCAAAATCATAACAACGCACGGTGTAGCCATTGGTGTTTAGGTTTCCTTGTTTTAAACGAACAGTAGAATAAAACGAACCGTTGTAAGAGGTATTCAAATCCGAATTTAAAATCCATTCACCATTAGGGTTTTCAAAAATCAGATAAAGGTTTTGAAAAATGCCGGGATGAAAAACGTATCCATTTGCATTAATACTATTTCCTGTATTGTTTGATACGAAATAAATACTCAGTGTTTGAATATCCATATTTGGATTCAATATCAACGAACCATAAATTCTTAAACGGAATAAAGGTTGATTGAATACGGGAGATCCGGTGCTTCCGCTCCAGTCGAAGTTATGACAACGCACATCAGCAGTAGCAAATACTGTATCACTCGCAGTTAAAAAAGAATTCGCATCAAAATAAACATCATCCAAACTGTCAGGCGGAACGGTGAAAAAAGTTGTTCCTCCGCTTGTAGTTGCCAAATGTGATACATCACTCAAGTTGACTGTGCAACCAACCCAGTAATAATTATTAGCAATAACAGTATTACCAACAACTACAGTCAATGTAGTATCACATACATTTCTGGTATTATTATATTCCATGGAAACCGTATAAGTTCCGGTGTGTAATGTGTTGCTCAGGTTCATCAATCCTGACACTCCGTTGAATGAACCAACCGTACCAAGGCTGTCATTTATAATAATATTTAATGTAAAAGGTCCGGAGTGATGATCAATGGTCATGCTCCCGTTGCTTTGTCCGTTAGTTGCCGGAGTGGTAGAAATAATATTGGTGCTGAAATAATCAGGACCAACTTCCATATCGCTGAAATTTCCGGTGCAGCCTGCATTGTCAGCTATTGTTATAAAAAACTGATCACCTGTCATCAGGCTGTCAACCGCAAAATAATATCCGTTATTTCCTAAACCTGTATAAGCCATTACATGAGAATTATTGAAAGCACTTACGGATG
>JANLUX010000309.1:0-2158 GCA_031363705.1 Bacteroidota bacterium | reverse complement strand
CGTGGCACAAAAAGCGGGCGTAGATGGCCGCTTATTTGGCTCCGTGACTAATGGCGATATTGCTGAAGGCTTAGTAGCTGCTGGCTTTGAAGTGGCTAAATCATTAGTACGTTTGCCAAATGGCCCACTAAAAACGATTGGTGACCATGCAGTGAGTGTTGCACTGCATCACGACATTGTGGTTGATATTACAGTGACGGTGGTTGGCGAAGCTTAAGTTTTAATGTTTGAAAAAAGGCGACTTAGGTCGCCTTTTTATTGGGTGTCGAAGTTGGTTGGCTAAGATTCCAGTTCACTTTAATTAGGTGTACAGATATACTAAGTTGATAACCTATTAATAAAATTCATATGAACGAAAATAAAAATAAATTCGTCGTCACCATTTATTCACGCATACTTTTTGACTTTGCTGAGTGCTATCAGCAACTAAACTAGCCATTTATGCTTACTGCAAACATTAGAACAGTTATTTTGAATTTGTAAGTCGAAATACGACTACTGGGCATTTGCCATGTTAGGTTGAGAAACATTAATAAATAAAGGATATTCAATGAAAGAACTTCTTTCAAAATTGATTACTGACGATGATTTTGAACAAATGCGTTTGGAATTAAATGCGCCAAATATCTTTTCTGCTTTAGCTGTACAGAGAAAAGAAATTAGACATTCTAACTTTATTGGATATTTACTTGACCCTAATGAAACTCATCAGCTCAATGATTTAGTTTTAAGAAGAGCTTTGAGGGATATTTTTAAAGAGTCGAAAAACAACTTAAGAAGTATTTTTGATGCTGATGATGTTGACTATTCCAATGTTGAAATACGTCGAGAATGGAGAAACATTGATATTCTCATAATTTTAAAAGAGGATGTTGTGGTCATAGAAAATAAAGTTGATAGTGTCGATCACTCAAATCAACTGGATAAGTACAAGAAAATAGCAGATAAAAGTTTTAACGGAAAGAAAATTCATTTTGTTTATCTGACACCATTTGGTGAAAGCCCTCAAGAAGAAGCCTCAAGTGAAAATTATATAAATTACTCTTACGAAAAAATATCAAAGATTATTGAGTCCATTTTAAAACTTTATAGAAACAGCATCAGCGAAAAGATTTATTTTTATTTATCAGATTATTTATCAGTTTTAAAAAGGGAGTTGTTAATGAATGACCAAATGAACGACCTAGCTAGAAGGGTTTACGCAAAACATAAAGAGGTTTTGGACTTTATTTTTGGAAATATCCCTGACCAAGTGAATTATTTACATCCATTCTTTGAACAAGCAGTAAAGAATGCTGGTTATGTAATCGGATCAAAAAACAGGGGAATTATCAGATTTAATACGAAAAACCTTGATGCTTTATTGCCCCGAATTGGCTCTGGATGGACCAATAAAGAAATATTTTCATTTGAAATCAAATTTGGTGATAACAATATAATGTTTGTAGCTGTAGTCTCACCAGGGGGTCAAGAGATTCAAAACAAAATTCATGAACCACTCAAAAAATCAGAGTTTTATAAACCGCCTAGTGGTAAGAAATGGCTAGTTTTAGCAAAAGAGAAATTTGAATTTTTCTCAGCAGAAAATCTTGCTGAACAAAGTGAAGAGGATATAAAAAAAGAGATTCAAAAAATTGTTGAAAAAGTTATACCTATAGTTTCTAATTACAATGATTTACTAACCTCTGATGATAAGCTGAAGACATTATGTGCTGAGGTGCAGAAATTAAAAGCATTAAAAGTATAAATGCAAATAGATACTAAACGTTTTTTAACCAAATCCCGCTTTAAACTTGCTGTTGATTGTCCAACCAAGCTTTTTTATGCGGGCAAACCAAAAGAGTATCGCGACAGCATGCAAGAAAATGCATTTCTGGCAATGCTGGCAGAAGGCGGTTATCAGGTAGGCGCACTGGCGAAGTTGCGTTACCCTGAGGGCGTTGAGGTTTACGAAAAAATGCATGCTGAGGCGTATGCCAAAACGCTGGAATACTTAAGCCGAGATTCAGTTGTACTGTTTGAGCCTGCTATTTTAGTAGGCCATTTTTTTATCCGCATTGATATTTTAATTAAAAATGGCAACCGCTTTGAGTTGATTGAGGTGAAAGCCAAATCATATGATTCCATGAAGCCTGAAATTGAAGGCGCGCGGGGCGGT
>JANLUX010000308.1:0-5495 GCA_031363705.1 Bacteroidota bacterium | reverse complement strand
AAAAGCATTTTTAAATGCTGCATTATTTTCAATTTCCTTTATCTCGTTTGCTAACTTATTTATTGCTTCTTCTAACTTTTCCTTTTTCTCTTTGAAAATTTTTTTCTCTTTCGGTTCAAGCTCAAACATTTTTGTTTGATTCAAGAGATTAAATAGGTCGCCACTTATTTTTCTTAGTCGTGTGTTCTTCGGGTCATTTTTATTTATCTCTGTTCTGAAATCGCTTTTTATTCCGTCAATTATTTTTTCCAGTCCTCGTTTTACTTCTCTGCTCTTTTCATTCTTGTAATCGTTTACAAAACCTCTGTATGCTTCAACATTATACTTGATGCTTTTGAGTGCTTTGCTTAAATCAGCATCTAACGCAAAGCGGCTAATGAGTGAGTTGTTGCACTTTATATTTATGTCAATGTTCGGGAGTGTTTCAAGTTCCTGAAAATTTGTGTCGTCTTTGTAGTAAGCGTTTTTAAGCAACTCAATCCACAAACGAAGTCCGCAAATTTTTACAGAATTTGGATTGATGTCAACTCCGAATAAACAGTTTTCAATGATGGTTTGCTTTTCGTTGAACAATGCTTTTTGCAAACGCTGCATTTCGTTTGAAAGTGGTTTACCATTTTTTATTTCATACTTAAAATCGTTTCCGCTTCGGTCTGTAACTATGAGTTCGTCTTGTGCAATTACAATCTGATAATCGGAAAGTGTGTCGCCTGTTTTATCAGCGAACAAACCCAACTCGGATTTGATTGCGATAATTTCATTGAGGGAAGAAACAAGAAAGTGTCCGCTTCCAACAGCAGGGTCGCACAAGTGCAACGAATTTATGAGTGCGTTATCTTCTAAAATTTCTTTTGTGCTTCTGCGGTCTTTGAGAAAGTTTCGCAAATCTTTTATGCTCTCTACTTTCCACTGGTGTTTGTCTTTGAATTTTTGCACCACTGCTGCACGAATGGCTTGGCGACACATATACATAGTGATAAAGCCAGGGGTGAAAATTGAGCCGTCTTTGTAACCATTTATTTTTTCAAAAACTTTTCCCAACACGGAAGCATTGATGAGGGTTCGGTTTTCATCTTCCTGAATTTCTTCACCGCCTTCACTGGAGAAATCAAAAGCATTGAGGAAACGGAAAAGATAATCAAGGGCTTTCAGCCCTTGATTTTTCTTTTTGTTTTCTTTTAAAACTGTGCTTGAGATAAGTTCAAGGTTGAAAGAATTATCAAGCGAATTTATTTTTATGGTTTGGTCTTCCAGTTTGCTGATGTCAAACAGGGAACTGTTTAAGTAAGGAACTCGTTTGTATTTTTCGGTAATGGCTGCGGTGCGTTCTTTTAATGTCTTTGCTAAAACCTGATGAAAGAGTTTGTGCAGTTCATCATAGTTCGGAATTATTTCCGAATTGAGAAAAAGATATTCGGGATCTTTCTGATGGTAGTTTTGTAATTGTCCTTCCAAAAGTTTGAGAAATAAAATCCGATTTATCCAAGTGATGCAAAGTTCAAGAGCAATGTTGTAAAGCCGTTCTTCTCTTGTAGTTCCGTAAAGAGAGAGGTCGGGGATTTTGTGCAACGGGTCTTCGGTATCTAAAATGTTGATTGTATTTTCAATCAACGAACCTTCGTTACGCTGTCCTTCTTTTTTCCGGTCAATGATATATTTTCCGCCTTCTTTGCGTTCTTCCAAACCAATGATGTGAAGCAACTCTTTGTAAAAAGATTCTTTGAGTGAATTGCTGTCATCTGCTAATTCAACCCGCAACAAATGGGAAGGCGAAAGAATTTTTACAAGTGAAATGAGGTTGGTATCTTCTTTTTTGTCGTTGTTGCGAAGTGCTTTATCATATTCTCTTATATCAAAGTAGGCACACGGAATTACATCGGCACTGTTTTCAATAAATGGTTTGGCGATGTCGTTATAAAAAAGAAAAGTATCGGTAGATACTTTTTGTTTGTTCTCAAACTCCTGAAACTGTTTTACAAAATCTTTGTCTTTCGCAAACAGGTTGTCAAAGTAAGATGCCTCAATGATGCACCACTCATAAATGTTTGTGGCGATGAGATATTTGATGTCAATGTTTTTGTGTGTGATGCGTTCACGCAAATAATAAAGCACGAGTTCCTGAATTGCTTTGCAGTTTGCATTGTCGCCTTTGAACCACTCGCCTTTATTTATTGGTCGCTTGGCTTCAATGATTACTCCAACTTTTGATTCGTTGGTTTTGCCTGTGTAAATAGCAAGGTCTTGTCTGCCTTTGGTGTTTACTTCATTGATGTTTTTGTAGTAAGTGTCACGAAGAAAATCACGAACAAGATTTTTTACATGCTCCTCGCTTTCGGTTTCGTCAACTTTGCCGATAAGTGTAAGCAGGTTTGATTTGAACGAATTGATTTCCGTTCTGCTTGGTCGCTGCCGCCTGAAAGCTGGGTTAAGTGTCTGCCGTGGTTTTTGTTTTTGTAATTTCATTAGTATAAAATACTCGGTTCAATATTCGGCAAATTTATTGGTTTTACTTCTGCATCAAGTTAAAATAAAAGCTGCAACAAAGGATGTGGGTGCGGTTGGGTAAAATAAAATCCCGAAGAAATATCAGGACAAGTTGTGAGGCATAAAAGTATTGCCTTATTTGTTTTTTTTTAAAAATTGATACGAAGCAATGACGTTTGAAAAATAGCCCCGATTGCAGCGGCATCCTTTTTTTGCCAATTATAAAATAAAAAAAGAAAAAAAAGATATAGCGGAAAGCGGGACAGGTGTTGATTAGAATTCATACTGTTTTGGCTCCAAATTATTAATCAATGGGGTAATTTATCTCTGAAATATCCATATAGCCATGTTCCTGCAATTGCGCTTATTAATGTAACGACTATAACGGATGCACCTGTTCCTATCTGCGCGAATAATGGTCCGGGACATGCACCGGTAATTGCCCAACCTAAACCGAACAGCAAGCCACCATAAATTTGTCCTTTGTTAAATGTTTTTGAGTGAAATTCAATTTGCTCACCGTAAATGGTTTTGATGTTGAATTTTTTGATGAGCCATACTGAAAGCATTCCTACTGCTACAGCACTTCCTATTACCCCATACATGTGAAAAGATTGCAAGCGAAACATTTCTTGTATGCGAAACCAACTGATGATTTCTCCTTTTACAAATACAATTCCGAAGGCGATGCCTACTAAAAGGTATTTTATATTGTGATACCATTTATGTTGCAAGTGACTTTCGTTTACACAAATGGTATCTAACGAACGTACTTCAAAATCGGTATTTAATTCTACTTGTTGTTGCATTTGTTTAATTATAGTTTAGAGTGAAAGAATAAATGGTAAAATAAGATTTGCCATGATGAAACCACCTGCCATGAAGCAACAGGTAGCTACCAATGAAGGCAATTGCAATGTTGACAAACCCATGATTGAATGACCGCTTGTACATCCACCCGCATAGCGGGTTCCGAAGCCAATCATAACACCACCAACCACCAGCATTAAAAATCCCTTTAATGTAAATAGCGATTGCCAATTGAGGATTTGCGAGGGAATTAAACTTGAATAATCAGTAATGCCGTATTGTGCAAGTTCACTTACTAATTTTGGGCTAACAACAATAGGATTTGGATTAGCGAGGAAGTTTATAGCAACAATGCCTCCTAAAAATATTCCTGCCACAAACACTAAATTCCACATTTCTTTTTTCCAGTCGTATTTAAAGAATGAAATATTAGCAGGTAAACAAGCTGCACATACATGGCGCAATGATGAGCTTATGCCAAAGGATTTGTTTCCGATTATTAAAAGTATTGGAACGGTTAACCCGATTAGAGGACCGGCAACATACCAAGGCCATGGTTGCTTTATAAATTCTATTATATTCATACGTTATATTATTATTCAATTAAAATTTAACTGTTAATTTTTAAAATGCAATATTTTGCATCATAAGCAATTTGACTTTGCAAATCTTGTAACACTATTTCCTTTTCACTTACTATCAATAGTTCTGAAAAGTCATTATTCATACTTACATTTAAAACACCATCCATTTTGCGAAGCTTGCCAGTTACCGTTTCCATACAACCGGTGCAGACTATGCCTTCAAATGTGTAAAGATTAACGCTTGAATCAGTATTCCTTTTCAACTCAATCCAAAGTTCAGTATTGGCTCTTGCTGCAAAGGAGTTTTCGCAATTTTCCATTTTGTTAAATTCAAATGCCGATTCAAAAAGCATTTCATATTCCTTTAGGTTCCCTCCAAATGGCGGACCTTTTTCAAATGTTCGATTAAACAATACACCAAATAAAATTCCATTCTCCTTTAAGAGCTGATGCATTTTCCAGACATATCTTTGACGCAATGCCGGAGGGAGTGCGCAAAAAAATGTTTGTTCAATAATAAAATCATACTTCATTTGGTGCTCAAAAAAATCACCATGCACTATTTTAATGTTGGAGTTACCGACAAATTTCTGTCGTAGTTTCTCCACCAGCAAAGGTGCAATATCAATCAGTGTTATATTCGTGAACCCTTTTGACAAAAGATATTCAGCTTCGTAAGAATTACCACAGCCGGGTATTAAGATGTCCGCATTTTTATTTTCTATCGTATCAATATACTCTTTTATTGGAGGCGATACTTCGCCTAAATCCCAACCCGTTGTATTTGATTGATATTGGTCGTTCCAGTATTTCTCGTCCAATGGTCTTTCGCAACTCACTACACAACATTCAATGTTATCCGTTTTTTCTTTTTGTTCTTTCATTTTACAAACTGATTTACATTTTGCCAGGTGGCTCCATTGGTTATATTTTTAAAACCATTTTGTTCTAAAATACTTTTTGCCTGGCTGCTCCTGTTTCCGCTTCGACAAAAAACAACAATATTTTCTTTGCTTTTAAATTTTGATAACTGACTTTGCACTTTGTCAAGAGGAATGTTTACTGAACCTTTAACGTGCCCGCCTGCAAACTCCTGAGGCGTGCGTACATCCACTAAAAACGCTCTCTCTTTAATTACTTTTTCTAATTGATTGCTGTCTTTTTGAGCAAACATATTTTTAAATATTCCGAACATCGTTATGATTATTAATATTGTTATAATTATTTTAATACTTTGCTTTGGCACACAAAATCTGTTTTTGGAATTGAAGTTTTTGATATTGCATTAAACCCGCCTTCTACCTCTGTGAAATTTCTATAACCTCGCGCCTGTAAAATTGAAGCCGCAATCATACTGCGATAACCACCTGCACAATGCAGGTAAAAATGTTCTTCGGGATTAATGTCTTTTACCCAATCGTTAATATAAGCTAACGGTTTGCTATACGCAGCTTCAACATGTTCAGCAGCATATTCGCTTTCTTTACGAACATCCACAACTTTGCTTTCACCAATTTTCGCTTCGCTGGCAAATTGTTCAGGTGTAATTCTTTTTACAGTATCAACTTCCTTACCTGCATTTTTCCATACAGCAAATCCGCCTTTTATATGTCCGAG
>JANLUX010000304.1:0-6206 GCA_031363705.1 Bacteroidota bacterium | reverse complement strand
CTCATTTTCTAACGGTAGGCATACCCGAAGTGCTTCCTTCTCACACTCCCATCGTGTCAGCTTATCCTACAGTTACCAGCAGCAATGTCACCATTCAGTATAGTTTGACTGAACCCGCTCCGGTATCTTTAAAGCTGTATTCAGTGCTTGGTAATCAGATCACAGTTATTAATAACCCTGAAAAAATAACCCCATCAGGAAATCACATTGCTACACTCAATCTTTCTAAAGCAAATCTTTCTACAGGTATGTATGTACTTGAGTTTATTGCAGGTAATTATAAACAGAGTATCAAGGTCATTTATTCAGGTAATTGAAATTTATTTATTTAATAAATCAGTCAAACCCTCATTCAACAATGGGGGTTTGTTTATGTTTGAACCATAATTTAAATGAAACAACCAGATTATAATTTCAAATGAAAAATATCAGATTAGTAATTATTTTGATTTCATTAAGCGCAACTTTTATAGCTTGTAAAAAGGAAGCCGGAGATGGAGGTAATTCTTCCATTACAGGAAAAGTGCATATTACTAAATACAATGCTTTTTGGCAAAATCCTCCCACAGGAAACTACCCGGGCGCTGACGAAGATGTTTTTATTATTTATGGTGATGAAATAACTATTGGTGACCGGATTAATACAGATCCTGATGGAAGATTTGAGTTTAAATATCTCCGCAAAGGGAATTATAAGATTTATGTTTACACCGGTGACACTACTAATTCAGATACAATTGGTAAAGTGGCTGTTTATAAAAATGTGGAGATAACAAAAAAGAAACAAACCGTTGATTGCGGCACATTTGAGATTAAGAAAAATTAAATAAAATAATTTTATAGAATCTTGACTGATTTCCGGAATATATTAAGTGGGTTTGATCCAATTACATTGAAAGAGATGGATAGTGTGATGCTGATGGACAGGATGGATTCCAAATACGCATTTACACAGGATAAGCTGGAGGGCTTTCTCAATCAATTAAAAAATACTTACCGTGTGCTTGAAGTAAATGGTCATCGCATAAGCAGGTATGAGTCAATCTATTTTGATACAAAAGATTTTGGATTATATCACCATCATCATAACGGAAGGTCAAACCGCTACAAGATCAGGTTCAGAAAATATGTGGAATCTGATTTAACTTTTTTTGAAATAAAATTCAAGAATAATAAAAACCGCACTATTAAAAAAAGAATTACACATCCGGTGATGGAGGAAACCATTAATGGGAGCACAGAAAAATTTCTTTCGGATAAAACACATTTAACTCCATCTTGTCTTGAAGCCAAGGTAAAGATTAATTTTTTCCGGATTACATTGGTAAACCGCTTTTCACCTGAACGTGTTACCCTTGATCTTGATTTAACTTTTCAAAACAACGGAATTAGCAACACAATGAACAATCTTGTTATTGCTGAAACAAAGCAGGAAAAATCAGTTCGCTCAGAATTTGTGCGCTTAATGAAACAACACCATATTCGCGAAGGATCTCTTAGTAAATATTGCTACGCTGTCACCAGCTTGTACGATAAAATAAAAAATAACAATTTCAGACCACAGATAAAACGATTCAACAAACTACTCAATGATACTTCTGCAATCTCTTGATACCGAAACCGCAAGCAATGCGATTCAATTATTTGAAAAACTATCTCCGAAATTTTTTCTAAGGCTTGGTATAGATGTGTTATCCGTTTTTATTTTAGTAAGGTTCGTTTATTTCCCTATTTACCGTAGCAGGGAATATGTGTTTACCTTTTTCATTTTCAATCTTATCATTTTTCTTATAACTTATCTGCTTAATAAAGTTGAAATGAGCATGGGTGCTGCCTTTGGATTATTTGCTGTATTCTCAATGTTGCGTTACCGTACAGAAGATATTTCGATTAAAGACATGACCTATCTTTTTCTTGTAATTGCAATGGGACTTATCTGTGCTGTAAGTAAAGGCAACTGGGACGAGCTCTCACTGCTGAATGCAATAATCCTTATCATTACTTACCTCCTTGAAAGCAAGCTGCTGATGAAGAAGGAGGTAACTAAAATAGTGCAGTATGAAAATATTGAGTTGATAAAACCTGACAAACAAAAAGAACTTATTGCAGACCTCGAAAACAGAATGGGAGTAAAGATCAATCATGTTACCATTGGCAGACTCGATTTTTTAAGAGACTCTGCACAGCTTCATGTTTATTATTATGAATAAAATATTTTCGTTAATTGTTTTCCTGTTTTTATTCGAAACAACACTTTGCTTTTCACAAGTTAATGATGCAGGACTGTGGGCAAGTATAAATCTTGAAAAAAAAATAAACCCGAAACTTTCAATAGCGCTTACCGAGGAAGCGCGTTTTAATGAAAATATTTCTGAACTGGGTTCTGCTTTCACTGAGTTAGGAGTAAATTATAAAATAAAAAAATATCTTTTACTGGGCGTAAGTTACCGGTTCATACAGCGGAGGAGGGTAGATGATTTTTATAGTCTGCGTCATCGTTACATGATTGATCTTACAATAAAACATAAAATTAAAAAGGTAAGCTTTGCTTTACGCGAACGTTTTCAGTCACAGTATGCAGATGTAAATACCAGTGAAAACGGAAGATTGTCTGAACGTACATTACGAAACAAGCTGACTGTAAAATATGATCTTGATAAAAAATATACGCCTTACATTTCCGCAGAATTATTTTACCAGCTTAATAATGTAATGGGAAATGAATTTGATAATATCCGTTATGCTGTAGGCTTTGAATATAAATTCAATAAAACATCCTCATTAGATTTATTTTATCTTATCAATAAAGAAATGAATATAAACGATCCGGTTACAGATTATGTTATCGGAATGGGATACAATTATACTTTCTGAAAAATTACTCTGCCAGTTTTTCAGGATTTGATTCCAGTCTTAAACCATGCAATTTAAGGGCAGTACCTAACTGAATCACAAAGCTTCCTTTAACAATTCCTTTTTTATCATCAGTAAAAGCAATTCTGTAAAGCCCCGGGATAAGTTGATGACTTAAATCTTTTTGTTTTGGTTTGATTCGCAAAAGTGCATTATAACTTTTTCCTGATGGTTGTTCAGATAATTCAGATGAGTCGTCATTAAAATCTATCAACAACCATTTAAGGGATGTATCGTTCTTTGAAAAATTATTTTGATTAAAGCCTGAAGCCCGTTCAATTGAAATCCACGGATCAAAATAATTTGTTTTGTCTTTTTCATTATCAAAATAATTATCAGACACAAGATCGCCACGGTCAGGCATTACCACATACGGCACAGGTGAAATCATACGAACACCCATTTCAGGTATTGTATCAGAAATTCTGAAATATAAATAGTAAAAATTTTTGCCGTTGATTATTTCATCCGGTTTACTTCCCGGTTCTATGTATCCAAAGTAAGTAACCACTTTATCATAGGTTATTTTATAATCTGTTCCCGCACTCTCATAACTAAACTTATCAAGCCGTTGCGAATAAATATCAGAAGTGAAAAAACATGAAAGGATAAAAATATATACTGCAGCAGAATTTTTCACACCACTAAATTACTCTGCAACTTTTACTTTATCTTTCCTACCTAAAAGTGATTCAATAGCATCAATCAACTGTTTTCCTGTAAAAGGCTTTGTTAAAATGATATCCGCTTTTGTAGCAGTAGTGTCAAGAATTTCTTTATCCATACCGGTAACCAGAATAACAGGCGTATCACTTGATATTTGTTTTACCACATCTACTAATTCAAATCCTCCCAGGTGTGGTATCATGACATCACTGATGATAATATCCCATTTTTTATTCCTTATCATATCTTCTGCATCCACCACATTATCAATGGTGACAGGATGATATTCATGTTTTTTTAAAATGATTGAGATGTTTTCCCTGATGTCTTTTTCATCATCAATTACCAGTACGTTTATCATAGTGTTCATGTTTTATTTTCTATAAAAGATTAAGTGTAATATTAAATTTAGTTCCCTTGCCCTTTTGAGATTCAACAGTAATGTTGCCTTTGTGCGTGTGAATAATATTATGCGTGGTGGCTAATCCAAGTCCCATGCCGTTTTGTTTGGCAGTAAAGTAAGGTTCAAAAATTTTAGCCAGATCCTCTTCGCTTATTCCACAACCGTTATCTTCAATGGTAATAGTGCATTTTTTGCTTTCGCAGAGTGTATTAATTTTAATAATACCCTTGTTTTCTTCCACAGCTTCAATGGCATTGATAATAATATTGAGCAGCGCCATGGTAAGTTTTGATTCATCAGCTTCCATTTCTTCGTGATCTCCCTGGTAGGAAGTTTCAAGCGAAATATTTTTTAAAGCTGCACGGTCTTTAGCCAGCGCAATAGTTTTATCCATTATTGACCGGATAGTAATCTTTGTTGATTTAAGTTCAGTGAGTTTGGAATTTTCCATTAACTCCGTCACCAGGTCATTAATGCGTTTGCTGTTTCTTTTTATTATATCGAAATAGGTTTTACAATCTTCTTCTTTTATTTCTTCGTCCAGTTGTTCAACTGCAAGATTAATATTGGTAAGCGGGTTTCTTACTTCATGTGCAAGCGAGCGGGCAACTCTGCCTGTTACGGCTAATTTTTCCGCAATCATCAGGTCTTGTTCTGCTTTTTTACGCCTGGTCATGTCATGCACAATTCCCTGGTAGTAAACATTACCTTGCTCATCAATTTTTTGCACGTTGGCCGTAAGGTTGCAGATTTTTTTATTGCCATGCTTATCCAGCATCGTTACTTCAAAGTTTGAATAGGATCCGGTTTTATTTATTGATTCAATAAACCGTTGCTGATCATTTTTATTTTCATAGAGATCAGTTGCATTCATATTCAATAACTCTTCGCGTGTATATCCGAATAACCGTTCAGCTGATTTATTAATATCAATAATATCTCCTTTTTGATTGGAGAGATAAATTACATCATGCGAATTTTCAAATATGCTTCTGAATTTTATCTCACTTGCCTTAAGCCGCTTCAGCATCTGGCTTTGTTCAATTGAATAACGTATGCTGCGTTCAAGTTTCTCAGGATCTATTTCATCTTTCACCAGATAATCTGAAGCGCCTAATTCCATTGCTTTCAAATCGGTTTCGTGATTGCCTAAGCCGGTTAAAATTATCATGGGAGCATCCACTCCGCTTGCAAGAGATTCTTTTATTAAATCAAGTCCTGTTTTTGCACCTAACAGGTAATCATAAATATAAATATCATGCTCTTTTCTCCTGATCAGCTCAATTGCTTTTTCGTAAGTGTTAGCCCAGGTGAGTGAATAGGAGTGGAGTTTAATATCATTCAGATATTCTTTAAAGAGAACATAATCATCAGCATCATCCTCCACTAAAAGTACTTTGGTATTCTGCAGCTCAGCCATAAAAAGTTACACCTCCAGGTTATAAGCCTTCATTTTATTATAAAGGGTCTTTCTGTCAATATTCAAAAGTTTTGCAGCCTTGCTCTTATTATAATTTACTTCTTTAAGCACCTTTATAATTAAATCATACTCTGCACCCAAGGCAACTGATTTCAAATCAGGTTTTTCTTCTTTAGGTCTTTCATAATTAACATGAGGTGTATGCTGCTGTTGTTCAGGTTCTGTACGCTCCGGTTTTTCATCGTGCATACCCAGAGTACGGCTGAAGTTTGCTATTTCAAATGGTAATGATTTTGATTCAACAACAGTGCCTTCAGTTAATAGTGTGGCTCTGCGGATAACATTTTTGATTTCACGCAAGTTACCATACCATGGATAGCGCAAAAACATTTCTTCCACTTCTGATGTAAATGATTCAACATTTTTTTCCAATTCCTGATTAGCAATATTCAAAAAGAATTTTGCAAACATTAACAGGTCATCTTTTCTATCGCGCAAAGCTGGAACTGTAAGATGAAATTCATTGAAACGATGGTACAAGTCTTCTCTGAATTTTCCTTTCTTAATCGTTTCAGGGATAATCTCATTACTTGCTACTATGATGCGTACATCAATAGGTATTTCTTTAGTTCCGCCAATGCGCTTCACTTTTCTTTCCTGCACCACACGCAGTAATGATGATTGCACATCATAAGGAAGATTGGTAATCTCATCCAGGAAAATGGTTCCTCCGTTGGCGAGTTCAAAATGACCGATCTTGGTACCTAATGCTCCGGTGAATGATCCTTTTTCATGACCAAACAA
>JANLUX010000212.1:0-2346 GCA_031363705.1 Bacteroidota bacterium | reverse complement strand
CGTGAAAACAATCTTCCTGAAGTTGCCAATGAACTCGATGTAATGGTTTGCTGGATGCATACAAATAAGTTACAGCCCGGTGGAAAATATATTTTACGTCATACCACACGCGAAGCACGTTGTGTGGTAAAAGATGTTCGTTATAAAGTTGACATCAATACACTTCATCGTAATGAAATTGATAAAGAAATCGGCATGAATGACATTGCACGTATTCAAATCAAGTCAGCCGTTCCATTGTATCATGATCCATATCGTAAAAACAGAACTACAGGAAGTGTGATCTTAATTGATGAAGGCACAAATGAAACGGTGGCTGCTGGAATGATCGTATAATAATTTGGTGATTTGATGATATGATGATTAAGGAAAAAAGAAGATTATTATTGATACTAATAAAATTGAAATGAACATCATTGCCAAATTATCAAATCATCAAATCATCAAATTGAAATAATGGATAACTACAACCCCTTACTTTCTCTCGCATTAAAAGCAGCAGTGCTTGCTGGTAAAGAAATTAATAAAGTTTATTCAGGTGAAATTACTGTTGAGTTAAAACAGGATCAGTCGCCATTAACAGAAGCTGATAAACGTTCACACGAAAAAATTGTTGAAGTATTATCTGAATCCATGTTGCCTGTTTTGAGTGAAGAAGGCAAAACGATTGATTTTACTGAACGGAGCAAATGGAAAATGTTCTGGATGATTGATCCGCTTGACGGCACGAAAGAATTCATCAAACGCAATGGAGAATTTACAGTAAACATTGCATTGATCAGAAATGATGAACCAGTGATGGGTGTTATTTATGCTCCGGTGATTGATGTATTGTATTTCGGTTGTGAAGGAACAGGCAGTTATCGTGTGGAGGCGGATGAAGAGCATTTATCACACCTCATTCAATCCAATCATGTTGCTGATCGTTTTGTAAGTGTATCCAAAAAGCTTCCTTTAAAAAAAGAAGAAAAAAAATTTACTGTGGTTGCAAGCCGTTCTCACATGAGTGAAGAAACGCAAAAATTTATAGAATCACTTCGGGAAAAACACGGAGAAGTCAACCTGATCTCCAAAGGCAGCTCATTAAAACTTTGCTTAGTCGCAGAAGGCAGTGCTGATGTTTACCCTCGCTTTGCTCCTACTATGGAATGGGACACAGCTGCAGGACAAGCCATTGCACGTTATGCAGGTTTTAAAGTTTTAAATGTGATGGATAAAAATCCAATGCTCTATAACAAAACGGAATTATTAAATCCGTGGTTTATTGTGGAGTGAAAACGTATAACTGATTTAATAAGGGTTTAATGTTTTAAATATAATCCAATGATTGCAGCCATCTGAACTATCCAAAATCCAACCATCCATTTAATAATATCTACTTTGGAATTTGCCAAATCTTCTTTTGTTGCCAATACAGATTTTGCTTCTTCAAATTTTTTATCCACCCTGGTTTCAAGTATAGTTAAAAAAGCCGATGCCTCCTTTTCGCCTAATTTAGCTTTTAGCAATTCATACAATGTTATTTCAGAAACAATCATCCCATGCAGATTTATATGGCAAAGATAAAACTTTCCTCTCCCCAGTGCAATATTATTGAATCGCTTCGCGAAAAACACGGAGAAGTCAACCTGATCTCCAAAGGCAGTTCATTAAAACTTTGCTTAGTCGCAGAAGGCAGTGCTGATGTTTACCCTCGCTTTGCTCCTACTATGGAATGGGACACAGCAGCCGGACAAGCCATTGCACGTTACGCAGGTTTTAAAGTTTTAAATGTGATGGATAAAAATCCAATGCTTTACAACAAAACGGAATTATTGAATCATTGGTTTATTGTGGAGTAGCTCTAACTTTAGCTTATTCATGCTATATTTGCAATAGCGACTTTAAAACACATTATGCAAATCACTTCCATAGAACTGTTCGAATTACTGAGACCAAAACTTGGAGAGCAAGAAGCACGTACTCTAGTTCAATATGTGGAAATAAAATCAGAAGAGGCATATACTTCGAAAAAAAATATTTTAGCAACCAAAGAGGATGTCGCCAATATTAAAGCTGACCTTATTAAATGGATGTTTATTTTTTGGGTTGGGCAGATAGGAGTTCTTATTGCTATTTTGAACATGTTCTTTAAGAAATAAGCTTGATGCTTTACAACAAAATTGAATTGTTGAATCCGTGGTTTATTGAGGAATAGTATTTCTATACTATTCTAAATATCAAATTGGTGCATTTTTCCTAGCAAAAATAACCGAATCCCTTTCTGATTTTTTTTTCTTTAATTACCGGAAGAAAATTTTCAATTTCCTTATTCAATTCTTCTTCGTTATAATGTGTTGCAAGATT
>JANLUX010000177.1:0-3204 GCA_031363705.1 Bacteroidota bacterium | reverse complement strand
CAAAGCGGGATGTTCAGTTATGATTTTCGAACAGCGGTTGGTAATGATCTGTTAGGCGCTTTTTTACCAACGGGACAATCGTTCCCTACAGGTGTTATTCAGCGGAAGAGAAACACCCAGAGTAATTATCCCATTCCCTGGAGTGCGTGGGGAACAAACATTGCGCCTTTAATTAACGCGAAGCCTTCAGCAAAGCTGACCCTTACTAATTCTTACAACTCTTCCGCTCGTACTATTAGCTGCACAGTTAATACAGATATTTTAAAAGATGTATCCTCTTCACTATCATTAAGTGTTTTATATACTGAAGACAGCATTGTTAAACCTCAAAAGGACGGAACAGCTATTATTCCTGATTATGTTCATCGCCATGTATTGAGAGGTTCTTTAAACGGGAGCTGGGGTGAAGCAATTGGCAGCTCTTTTACATCAGGACAATCATTGGATAAAACTTACACCGGTGCTCCGATTCCGGCAGATGCAGTGCCTGAACATATTTCAGTAGTAGCTATTTTGTACAATACTACAACCAATGAAGTAATTCAGGTGGCTGAGAAAAAACTGATTGAGTAAATCTGTTTTGAGCTTAATTTTTTTATCCGGTTCCTTTCATAGTCTGTTAAGCATCGTTTACCTCATTGATTAAAGTAAAAAATCCACATACAATTAATTATCATATTTGTGTGATGCGAAAAAGTTTTTTGATTGCACTGTTGTGTATTTGCACAAACGGGTTGCTTAAAGCGCAAACTTTTAGTGCTCATATTTTAGCAGGTGCTGCCACATCACAGGTAAGTGGAGATCAGTTGGCTGGTTTTAATAAAGCAGGAGTGATGGCAGGTGCCGGAGTTAATGCAAGGCTTTCAAAAAAAGCAGATCTGGGTTTTGAAATTTATTATATCCAGAAAGGAAGCCTTAAGCAAAGTAATATTGACAAAGGTGATTTTGAATATTACCGGCTCCGTTTAAATTATTTTGAGGTTCCATTGTTGTTAAAGTTTCATTTAACAGATAAGCTCGGAATAGAAGTAGGACCTTCAATAGCAACCCTTATAAGTTCAAAAGAAGAAGATGAAAATGGAGAACTGCCCGGCAGAAAAGAATTTATTAAGTATGAGGTGAGCGTGGTCGGAGGATTAGTGTATCATTTCGGGAGCAATTGGGGCTTGCAACTCAGGGGTGAGCAATCAATATCTCCAATTCGTACTCACAGTGGAGGTGGAACTTACCGATTAAACCGGGGTCAGTATAATTCTGTTTTATTATTTGCATTGTTTTATCAGTTTGGCAAAGGAAGAAGTTGATGAATAAACATAAAATTATTGTTGCAGTTACAGGTGCCAGCGGATCCATCTATGCCAAGGTGCTGTTTGATAAATTACAGCAATTGAAAGAGCAGGTGGAATCAGTAGGCGTAATTTTGTCAGATAATGCACGCACAGTTTGGGAGCATGAGTTAGGTAACCGTGATTTTGAAAACCTGCCTTTCATAGTGTATGAAAAAAATAATTTTATGGCGCCTTTTGCGAGTGGGTCCGCTAAGTATGAGGTGATGATTGTTTGTCCCTGTTCAATGGGTACCTTAGCAAGAATTGCCAATGGAACCTCAAGCGATCTTTTGACTCGTGCAGCAGATGTGATACTTAAAGAAAGAAGAAAACTCATCCTTGTAACACGCGATACTCCCTTAAGTCTCATACACATTAACAATATGAAAGCTGTAACAGAAGCCGGTGGAGTCATTATGCCCGCCTCACCTTCCTTTTACAGCAAACCTGAAAATTTTGAAGCTTTAGCCTCAACTGTCATTGACCGTGTGCTCGATCTATCCGGCTTTGAAAACGTAACTTACAGATGGAACGAGAGTTAAAATTTTTGCACACTGATTTGTGTAAGATTTAGCATCATCCTATTGCAATTGATATAACATGCACCATATATTTGCGTTACCTATATAAAACAGTACCAAAATATGTTCGAATACTCTAAAGAAATTCTCACTAAAGTGAGCTTCGATAGGACCCTGTTTAAAAAAGAATTAAGGAAAGCGATTAAGTGGTTAAAGTCAGATGAACGAAAATTATTAATGTTATGGTGTGTGGCTACTTTCGGTAACAAATACAGCGATGTTATCAGCCAGGCATTCAGGCACGTGGTAAAATAAATTCCAGATTTTTTTTCATTCCATTAAATCCTGCACGCTTCAGCGGTGAATCGCTGAATACTTTTTCAAATACGTCTTCGGTAATTTCTTCCCAGTCTTTTTGATTCATTTCAAGCAGGCGATCGTTTGCTTTTAACGCTCCATCATGATGCGGTTTTGAAAAACGATTCCAGGGACAAACATCCTGACATACATCACAACCAAACATCCAGTCATCAAATTTACCTTTATAGTCAGCAGGAATATTGTCTTTTAATTCAATGGTAAAATAAGAAATGCATTTGCTGCCATCTACTACCTGCGGTGCTACTATGGCTGATGTCGGACACGCATCTATGCATCGGGTACAAGTGCCACAATAATCTTTCATTGGTGCATCATATTCCAGGTCAAGATCAATAATTAATTCAGCAATAAAAAAGAAGGAACCTGTTTTGGGATGAATCAGGTTTGAGTTTTTTCCTATCCATCCTAATCCACTTCGCTGTGCCCAAGCACGGTCGAGCACAGGAGCTGAATCTACAAATGCACGTCCGTTTACTTCTCCTATCTCATCACGAATAAATTGTGACAAGGCCTTTAATTTTTCTTTGATGACTGAATGGTAATCTCTGCCGTAAGCATACTTGGAAATCTTTGGTGCAGAGGGGTTTTGATTTGATTCAGGATAATAATTAAGCAGCAGTGAAATTACAGACTTTGCACCATCAACTAATTTGCGGGGATCTAATCGTTTATCAAACCAGCGCTCCATATAACTCATCTTACCATTATAATTCTGTGCAAGCCATTGCTCTAACCGCGGAGCTTCTTCTTCTAAAAAATCTGCTTTGGAAATACCAACATAATCGAAACCTAGGCGCTTCGATTCAGCTTTTATCTGTTGAGTATGTTTGGAGGTTAAATTCAAGAGGGTTAATTAAGTGGATGAAGTTAATTTGGTTAAATCAGGCTAAACCTAAATTAACCCAATCAACTATTTTCTTATTTAACTCATTTCGTATCAAATAAACTTCCTTTAAATCCGCGAGGAATTTTTC
>JANLUX010000155.1:0-8030 GCA_031363705.1 Bacteroidota bacterium | reverse complement strand
ATCAGGGAATTTTTAGCGAAATAATTTATTTTTCTTTACAATTCAAAAGTTTAAAACCGTTGATACGGTTTTTGAATGTGTAAAAAAAATTAACGGATGAATTTCTGCAACACGCAGCCTTTTTTAAATATCCTCCGTATTTATAAATACAAAAAGAAGCGAAAAAGATCTGCAAGGCATTTGCGGCCGCTGGGACTTCGGATCAAGGCTTCAATAAATTATTTCAAACTTCTAAGAAGCTGTTTAAATTTCAATTAAAAATATTCTTATTGACTGTAAAGCCCAGAAATAACACTTGAATCACCAGATTTAAGCAGGTTTTTTTGTTGAAATCTGCATTTGGCAGTCCAATTTGCTTCATCAATTGACCATTTATAACGTATAGCATTTATTCGGAATAAAATTTAAACAGCTTCTAAAAATATTGAAAAATGAAAAAACAAAAAATGTATTTATTGTTTGCATGCTTAATAAGCATGGCAGTAGCTTGTAAAAAAACGGAAGATGTGCTTCCTGGCAATTCTGCAACTCAGGATGGAGTATCTGCTGATGCTGCCACACAAAATGCTCCTGATGCGAATCGCTGCATTGATCCCAATGACTTCGTTTCAGGAGTCAATAATCCCTTCTTTCCCCTGAACGTTGGTGAAACGCTTCACTATCTCACAACCACCATTGCCGGAACAGATACTTCTTATGAAAATGTTGATTTTATCGTAACCAATCAAACTAAAATTATACAGGGCGTAACCTGCATGGTCGTGCATGATGTAGTAACCTGGAACGGTACGCTCATTGAAGACACGTATGACTGGTTCGCGCAAGACGATGATGGTAACGTTTGGTATTTTGGCGAAGACACTAAAAAGTATGACAGCAACGGCAACTACAGTACATTAGGTTCATGGGAGTCAGGGGTTGATGGTGCAAGAGCAGGTTACCAGATGTGGGCGCATCCGCGCGCGCATATCGGGCAAACTTATAAGCAGGAGTATTATGCAGGCATTGCTGAGGATAAAGCAAAAGTGATAAATGGAAATGTAAATGTATCGGTGCCATACGGTTCATTTCAAAATTGTATAAAAATAAAAGAGTTTTCACCGCTTGCACCGGGAGTAAACGGATTCAAATACCAGAAAGCCGGAATTGGTATGGTTCGAAGCGCCACTCCCTCCGAGGGCGAAAGTGCAGTGCTGATTAGTATTACACATTGATTAAATTTTAATTATTGTAAATCTTAACGGGCAACTGAATATCATGTTCAGTTGCCCGTTGTTATATCAATATTTCAGTACTATCATATTTTCACCCGTGATGCTAAAGGCAAAAAGAAACACTCAAAAAGAATTTTAAAATACAAGTTTCTATTATAAATTTTATACCTCACGCAGCCTTTTAGAAATACTGCCGTATTGGTTAGAAGAAAGGTAATTTCTAATTAAAATGGTATGAAAAAAGTAAAAAGACAATTATCCCTATTAGTAACTATACTATTTACTTCTTCGGTATATATTTCTGCCCAGGTAGTTGAAGGAAATAATGGAACCTTACTTGCAAATTTTATTAATCCATCTAAGAGTGATTCTTCTTCAAGCTCTAAAAAATCCTCGAAAGTTAAAATATCTGGTGTGGTTCAGGTTCATTACCTCAATGAGTTTAACACGAACGGTGATAGTCTTCGCGACCCTGACGGGTTTCGCATTTTACGTGCGCGTTTAATTGCACAAGGAGACATCAATAAATATATTTCTTATCAGGTAATGATTGATCCGCGTGCGCCCGAACAAGGAGGCATTTTGCGAGATGCATATATTGAATTTCACGTTATAAAAAATCAGGCAATTCGTGTAGGTCAGCAGAAAACACAATTCGGCTGGGAAAATAATCAGTCAATAACAGAATTATATACAGTAAACCGCGCAGAAATGTCGGATGGAGTTTCGCGTGGTGAAAACCTGCGGGATATTGGGATTGGAATAGTAGGACATATTAACCTCAACAATAATTTTCGGTTTGAAGATGCCGTAACTTTTACCAATGGCACAAGGTCAAACGTTACAGGACCTTATGATTTTAATACTAAAAAGGCTTTATGGGGAAGAGTTGGCGTGCGTTATAAAAAAGATGATTTTATAGTTCGTCTGGGCACCTCATTTGGTTATGGGGGAATAAGATACCTCAACAATCTTCTTAATGACCCATCGGACGATATATACGTAAACTTTAAACGCATTGGCGCTGATTTGCAAATTGACCATAAATATTTTTTCCTGGCAAGCGAATATGCAAAGGGAACTGACAGAGTAAGCGATACATTGTACGATGAACCTGTAGGGTATCAGATAATGTTAGCATTAAAAACAAAATGGAAAGTTGGTCCACTTGCGAGATACGATACTTTTCAAGATGAATGGAAGGTGCCTACAGTGGGTGTTTACTATGGTAATCCAAAAGATAAATTTCGCATACTAATAAATTATATGTCCAGGGGAAACATAAAAGATATTCCGGAAGGACACGATGACAGGTTATATGTTCAGATGCAGGTTAAATTTTAAAGTATAAAACTATGATGAACTATAAATCATTCTTAATTTTATTAATAGCTGCCTTTAGCAACCTTGCCATTGCTCAAAGCAAAAAAGATGTAAAAAAGTATTTTATAAAATCAGTAACTGAATCGGTAACTGAAAAAGTGAATGGAAGCGAAACCATTCGTATGAAATCGTATAAAAAATATGATGGAAACGGAAATATAATAGAAGAAGCTGATTATCATAAAGACGGAACATTCAAGAGTAAAACAATTAGAAAATTCAATACTAAGAATGATGCAACAGAAGAACTAACTACTGACAGTAACAAAAAAGTAATTCAACACTTTACACATAGCTACAATGGCGATAATGATAAAGCAACCGAAATAGAATGGGATAATAAGGGAAAACTGATAAGCAAAAGCACATATACGTATAATAAAAACGGGTTGAAAACTGAAAAGAAAACCTTTAATAGTAACAATGAATTAATTGCAGTAAAAAAATACACCTACGAATTTTGAATACGCTAACGGATACATTAAATTCTTTGGAATCTATTTCACTGAAAGAAATGGATAATGTAAAACTAATGGACAGGGTTGATACAAAATACATCTTCAGCATTCAACAATTGCCTTTGTATTTAGATGCGATTAAAGAAAACTATCGTGTACTCGAAGTCAATGATTACAGGATGATTAATTATGAATCACTTTATTTTGATACAAAAGATTTTGAATTCTACCGGCAGCATCATAATGGCAAAATGAATCGCTACAAAATCAGGTTCAGGAAATACGTTGAAAGCAACCTTAATTTTTTTGAAATAAAATTAAAGAGCAATAAAGGGAGAACAATCAAAAACAGAATTAACTATAAGCAGACAGATGAGATAATAAAAGACAAAGCACAAGTGTTTCTCGAAAAAAATACACATTTATCTGCTACCTGTTACAGCGCAGTAATGTGGATAAATTATACTCGGGTTACATTAGTAAACCGTTTTTCGACTGAACGGGTAACAATTGACACCAACCTGCATTTTAAAACAAAAGATGCTGAGAAAAAAATTCACAACCTTGTGATTGCGGAAGTAAAACAGGAAAAATCGAGGCAGTCAGCATTTGTGCGCCTTATGAAAAATAATCATATCCGGGAAGGGTTTATGAGCAAATATTGTTTTGGTATTTCTTCTTTAGTTGAAGGGATAAGAAAAAATAATTTCAAGCGACAATTAATTCAATTTAATAAACTACAACAACATGCTACTACAAGCCATGAATGAGGAAAGTATCAATACTACTTTTGAACTGTTTAATAAACTATCTCCAAAATTTTTCCTTCGGATTGGCATTGACTTCCTTTCCGTTTTAATCTTAATTCGTTTTGTTTATTTTCCCATATACAGAAGTCGTGAAAATATTTTTACCTTTTTCATTTTCAACGTTATAATTTTTCTCATCACCTATTTGCTCAATAAAGTCGAGATGAGCATGGGTGCTGCTTTTGGTTTATTTGCAGTGTTTTCCATGTTACGCTACCGAACCGAAAATATTTCTACCAAAGACATGACATACATGTTCCTACTCATTGCACTTGGATTATTAAATGCAGTGAGCAAAGGCGGATGGGACGAACTTTTACTTATCAATCTTATTATTATATCCGTAACGTATTTGCTTGAAAGCAATTTGTTGATGAAAAAGGAAACATCAAAAATTGTGATGTATGAAAATATTGAATTGATAAGACCAGATAAAAAAGATGAACTTATTGCAGATCTCGAAAAACGCATGGGTGTAAAAATTAATCAAATCACGATTGATAAAATAGATTTTCTGCGTGATTCTGCACTGGTTCATGTGTTTTATTATGAATAAAAAGAATGTATCAAAAATTTTAACAAGCGGGACTTGGGATGTGCTATTCAATAAAACCTCTGCACAGATTGATTCAATAATTAAAGGAGCAATACATGGAGTCGTAATTGATGAAAAAAGCAAGTAACCTTTGAGCTATGCAAGAGTAAACTTACCGGACACAAGTTTTGGTACCACTACCGATTTGAAGGGAAAATTTACCCTTGCCTTTTTGAGTCAAATGTAAGTTTTAATTTAAGAAATTATTAAAGTTGAGTGAAAAAAGGATAAATCACAACTAATAGAAATAAAGATAACAAGCGATGTCCGCTGTAAAAAAGGTTTCAGGTTCTCTGCTTTACTTCATGCTGCAGAGTTTGGCTTTCCTCGCTTACAGCGGCATTGCTTACTCACAAAATTTAAAGCATGCTGACAGTGTCAATATAGCATCCGGCTTTTCTTTAAAAACAAATGATGAAAATATCACTTGTCAAAAATCCTCTGGTACTTCTTACAAAGCAAGTCGTTCCTCATCCTCTTCTGAAATTACTATCAACGCCAAAACCATTTTGGAAAAAATGATTGCACAAATTCAAAGCATACAAAACCTTCGTTATAGTTTGTATGCTACTGAAAGAGTAAATGGCAACTATTTAACAGCCAAATCCGATATAAAAATTATAGTTTCCCCACGCAAAACATATCTCAAAAACCCATTGAGAAAGTTAGAGGTACTATATGCCGAAGGAGAAAATGACAACAACGCATTAGTCAATCCGGGCAGGTTTCCCTACTTCACTTTAAGTTTAGACCCACACAAAAGTATAATGCGCAAGGGGCAGCATCACACTATTGATGATTTAGGGTTTACTTCCATTTCAAAAATTATTTCGAGAAGCATTCCAAAGGACCCAAAAGTATTTGAAAAAACATTTTTTTACCAGGGTATTGTTGAATGGAAGGGGTATCAGTGCTATAAAATTTATAATGAATTTAAAGATTTCAACTATGTAAACCATACTTGTAAAAAAGGTGAAACGGTTCGGTCAATTTCAAATAAATATAATTGTGGTGATTATCGGATTTTAGAAAAATATACTGAAATTAAAATTGGTGAGGAGTTAAAAGAAGGAACGATTATTTCAGTTCCCAATTACTACGCAAGCAAAACAATATTGTATATAGATATAAAAACGTATCTGCCGTTGAGCATTAAAATTTTTGACAATGAAGGCTTGTATGAAGTTTATGAATTCAGGAACCTACTTGTAAATAAACCTTTTGCGAAAGATGAATTTTCAAGAGGTTTTAACGAATATGATTTTTAAATTTCTTTAAATGGATTATTCATCTATTAATCCCTTGATAGTGCCAGGATGCCCGATGGCTGTTAGCGCAAGTGCACTAGTGCCGGAAAACCCTCCCACTAATCAGGCATCGCCTGCCAATAATTTTATTTTCTTTATTTTTCGGAAAAATACCAGTGAAGCAGAGAATATAAATTCAGGGATGATAGAAATTAACTTTTAAAGTTTTTCCGTTGTTTACCTGATAGCCGTTTTATCCGCAAAATTTATAATGAAATCTTAGGTAATACTTTGAAGGTACTGAAAGAAAAAAATGCAAATGGAATACCGGCTGTTAAGCAGCATTGTTAAGAGTAAGGTGATAGTTCTAAAGAATTTATCCTAGCGTTGACATTAGATTTTGTTTGATACGCAGCCTTTGATAAGTTTTGTCCGTATAAGTATAATGAGTAATACCCGCTAAGTGGCGACAACAGAGCTTCGAGAGCTGATTGAGCGCTGTCTGAAAGATAACAGGCAGGCTCAGGAGGAACTGTACCGGAAATTCTATTCGTATGGATTAACCGTGTGTATGCACTATTGCTACGATCGTGCTGAAGCAGAGGATATTTTAATGGAGGGTTTTTATAAAGTGTTTACAAAGATTACGTCTTTCAATAACGAAAAGGAATTTAAACCCTGGCTGCGAAAGATATTGGTTCATGCAGCAATAGATTATCACCGAAAATACAATAAGCTAAACGCAACAGAAGATTTAACGGTTGTGGAAGGAAATGCAACGGAATACAGCGGACTTGATAAACTTCAATATGATGATTTGCTTTATATGCTGCAACAATTACCTGCTCAATACAGGCTGGTGTTTAACCTTTATGAAATGGAAGGCTTTACGCATGATGAGATCGCAAACCAACTCGGCATAGGTGTGAGCACTTCCAAATCTAATTTAACAAGAGCAAAACAAAAGCTCCGGAAAATGGTGGAAGTGTATGGTGTAACAGCTAAAAGAGGATAGCAGATGAAGGATGATGATAGTTTCTTCGGTTTATTCAAAGAAAGCAGCGAGAGCGCGCGTGACTTTGACTTTAAACCTTCGGGCTGGGATAAACTGAGCAGCCGGCTGAATGAGGATCGCGCTAAAAAGAGAAGACGATTATTGCTTATTCTTCCCTGGATACTATTACCCGGGATGTTAGTATTTAATGCAATGCTTTTCCATGAGCAAAAAGAAGCGAATGAAAATTTATCACACTTGCAACAGGAATTGATCAATAGTAAACAAATAAAAACCGACACCATTGTTATTGAAAAACATATCTACTCGCATGACACTGTTTATGTATATGTAACCAATTATCCTATTACGTATAGTGGTGTCAATAATCAATCGCAAGTAAAGCATATTACTAAAACAATTGCAGATAAAACCAATGATGCCATAATTTCATCCGATACTAACAGTTCACAAACAATGCATATTGATAAACATGAAAGAGGTATAAACTCCGGCACATTTTCAGTTGATACATCAAACAACAGTTCTGTTCGAAATGTAAATACAGTTGATAATAGCAATGACAATAAAGGTGATTTGAATGAGAACGCCATTCCTGCTGACACTGATAGTACGTTTGCAAAAAAGAATTTTCAAAATAGTAACGATAGCAATGCAGAGAAACAACAAGTGGATTCTTTGAACGAATCACTCATTGCAAAATCAGATAGCTTAAACAAAGAAAAAATATCGTTGAGGGAACGACTGAATAATATTAAGTTCGAGTATGGTATTCAGGCAGCAGGAATTTTTCCAAAAGATATTGAAAGTGTTAGCCAAAGAGGTCTTGATGGCGGAATTGGTTTCAATGCATTGTTATCAAAACGGGTGAATGTTTTTACTGATATTAATTATGGATTGCTTAGAGTACATACCACTAAAATGAATCAGGTGCCATGGGTGCCTATATTACCCACACCTGATTCAACTTACTCACTTGATAATGCCTTAACATTTATCTCTACACTTAAATTTTCTGTTGGATTTCGCTACAACATTCCTATTTATAAAAAAACAAATTTGTTATTTGACTTAGGTTATGGTGCTCATTACATATTCCCGTACAAAGTGGTTTATGAATTTAAAAATAATAATCCTAACCAGGACCTTGTTGTGGAAACCAAACCAAATCACACAGGATTTGTTCCAAATGATTTTCTTTTTGGGTTAGGTTTGGGTTATGATCTTAACGACAAGTATAAATTGTATTTGTTAAGTCACTATCGTATCAACAGACAAGCTACACCTTATAAACTTCCTGATTATTTTG
>JANLUX010000257.1:0-3907 GCA_031363705.1 Bacteroidota bacterium | reverse complement strand
TCCAAATCCGCCAATCTTAAACAGTTAAAACTATAAAGATAATGTAAATCCAATAAAAAAACCCGCAAGGGTATAAATCCTTGCGGGATTGCAAGAACGCAAGAAGAATTACTTCACTTCCACTTCAGCACCAGCTTCTTTAAGCTGAGCCATCAGTTGATTTGATTCTTCTTTAGTAACTCCTTCCTTAACTGGTTTTGGTGCAGTGTCCACCAGGTCTTTAGCTTCTTTCAAGCCTAAGCCAGTGAGGTCTTTCACTAATTTAACCACAGCAAGTTTGTTAGCTCCTGCAGCTTTCAGAATCACGTCAAACGTTGTTTTCTCTTCTGCTGCCGGTGCTCCACCGCCACCACCTGCCATCATCACAGGTGCAGCTGCTGCCGGTTCAATGCCATATTCATCCTTAAGGATTTGTGCTAATTCGTTTACTTCTTTCACAGTTAAGTTTACTAACTGCTCAGCAAATGATTTTAAGTCTGCCATTTTATTATTTTTTTAAGATTGTTTTAAATTTAATTGTTAATTGTTTTAATTTTTTTTGCTAATTGTTTATTGCCAATTGAATTACGCTGCTTTATCTCCGCGTTCTTCCAAAGTTTTAAGGATGCCTGCTAATTTTCCACCGCTTGATTTAAGCGCAGAAATAACATTCTTGGCAGGGCTTTGTAATAAGCCAATGATTTCGCCAATCAATTCATTCTTGCTCTTCAATGCAGCCAGTGCATCCAATTGATTGTCGCCAGCAAAAACAGAAGCATCAATATATGCAACTTTCAATAATGGACGGTCGCCACCTCCCTTGCGAAATTCCTTCAGCGCTTTTGCTGCAGCATTAGGAGCCTCCGCATTAAGGATTGCCGATGAACCTTTGAGTGTTGGAATAACTTCCGCATACTCAGGTCCCATTTTTGCAAGTGCTTTTTCGATAAGTGAGTTTTTAGCCACCCTCATTCCGATCTGCTTCTGGTAGCAAAGCCTGCGGAGCTTACTGGTTTTCTCAGCATTCATGGTGCCGAAATCAACCACATAAAAACTACTGTGCGTTTTAAGTACTTCAACCAGGGCGTCTATCTCTTTGTTTTTTTCTTCTCTTGTCATGATTCTTTTTTTTAGAATTAATTAAGCATTGAAGTTTTTAGTATCAATGCGAATGCCCGGGCTCATGGTGCTGCTCATAGCAACGCTGCGCATGTAAGTTCCTTTAGCAGATGAAGGTTTTAACTTCATGATTGCGTTAAGCACTTCGTGCGCATTGTCGTAGATTTTATTGGAATCAAAGCTCACTTTTCCCACGGAAGCGTGAATAATGCCAGCCTTGTCAACCTTAAAATCAATTTTACCGCCTTTTGTTTCCTTCACTGCCTTTGCCACGTCAGGAGTAACAGTTCCTGTCTTAGGGTTTGGCATCAGGTTACGCGGACCAAGAATTTTACCAAGCTTACCCACTTTAGCCATTACAGAAGGCATGGTGATGATCACATCAATGTCAGTCCATCCACCTTCAATTTTTGCAATGTACTCATCAAGTCCTGCGAAGTCAGCTCCTGCGTCTAATGCTTCCTGAACTTTATCAGGTGTACATAAAACCAATACACGCACAGTTTTTCCGGTTCCGTGAGGAAGTGTAACAATACCTCTCACCATCTGGTTTGCTTTGCGCGGATCAACACCGAGACGCACACTTACATCTACTGAAGCATCAAATTTGGTGAAAGTAATATCCTTCACCAGCTTGCTTGCTTCATGCAATGTGTAAGTTTTGTTTGCATCCACTTTCGCGTATGCAACTTTTTGTTTTTTACTAAGTTTTGCCATTTGTTTTTTGTTTATTTAGTGATAGCGCAGGGTCATTACTGTTGGAAGCAGACTTATTGAGTAAGTTCTGACCTCTGCTCCTAATTTTATTTTGAAGTTTAGAGTTTCAAGTTGCTTACGCGATTAACTTGAAACTTGAAACTTAATTTTTCTCCCAGGGAGGAGTGCCTTCCACGTTAACACCCATACTGCGTGCTGTACCAGCAATCATCTTCATAGCTGATTCAACAGTAAAGCAGTTTAAATCGGGCATTTTTGCTTCTGCAATAGTCTTAACGGTGTCCCACTTAATGGTTCCCATTTTTTTGCGGTTCGATTCAGCTGATCCCTTTTGAATTTTCAAAGCCTCCAGAATCTGAATTGCAGCGGGAGGGGTTTTGATTACAAATTCAAATGATTTATCTGTGTAAACAGTAATAGTTACCGGTAAAATTTTACCAGCCTGATCCTGTGTGCGTGCATTAAACTGCTTACAGAACTCCATAATGTTTACACCCTTGGCACCCAATGCAGGTCCAATAGGAGGTGCTGGGTTGGCTGCGCCACCTTTCACCTGAAGTTTTATAAATGTGCTTATTTCTTTTGCCATTGTTTTTTGATTTGATGATTTGATGATTTGGTAATTTGATTATGATAACTTTCGGAAGTGGAAGCCTTCGATTTAATTATCAAATTATCAAATTAACTCATCTTCAAATTAATATTATTCTTTTTCTACCTGCATATAGCTAAGCTCAAGCGGAGTTTTACGTCCGAAGATCTTAACCATTACTTTTAATTTTTTCTTCTCTTCATTTACTTCTTCAATAATTCCTGAAAAGCTGTTAAATGGTCCATCAATAACTTTCACTGCCTCTCCTACAAAGAAGGGAGTTGTCATTATTTCTTCGTTATCGGCCAGTTCATCCACCTTACCCAGAATTCTGTTTACCTCTGAAATACGCAAAGGAGCTGGTGGCTGACCTTTTGCACCAAGGAAGCGGATTACACCATTCGTATTCTGAATAACGTGTGGAAGTTCACCTACCAATTCAGCTTCTATTAAAATATATCCTGGAAAAAAACTGCGCTCTTTGCTTACTTTTTTTCCGTCTTTAATCTGAAATACTTTTTCAGTAGGAATAAGAACCTGTGATAAATACTGACCCAGATTGTTATGATTAACCTCTGACTCAATATATTGTTTCACTTTCTTTTCTTTACCACTAACAGCATGTACAACATACCATTTTTTTCCTCCTACAGTTGTTTCACTCATGACTGATTAAGCAAATAAGTTATAAATGAGATGCAATGTTCCTTGAAAGATGGTATCAATTCCAAATATTACGAATCCGAAAATTAATGTTGCAACAAGCACAACAATAGCACTGCTTTGTAACTCAGCCCATGTAGGCCAGGATACTTTATGCATCAGTTCGTTCTGGCAATCTTTAATATAAGCGATGAATTTTGACATGTTTATTTATTCAGATTTTATCTTCGGGTTTTACTCTGCACGGGTGGAGAGACTCGAACTCCCAGCCAACGGTTTTGGAGACCGCTACTCTACCAATTGAGCTACACCCGTAGAAATGGTTTACGGTTTACGGTTTACAGTTGCTTTAAAAGCTAACCGGAAACTGTAAACCGTAAACCGTAAATTTATTTTTATTTTACGATTTCAAGAACCTGACCTGCACCCACGGTACGACCACCTTCACGAATTGCGAAACGTAATCCCTTTTCCATAGCTACCGGCTGAATTAAAGTAACATTGATAGTTACGTTATCACCAGGCATAACCATTTCACGTCCTTCAGGTAATGTAATTTCACCTGTAACATCAGTGGTACGTAAATAAAACTGAGGACGATATTTGTTATGGAAAGGAGTGTGACGTCCACCTTCTTCTTTCTTCAGTACGTAGATCTCAGCTTTGAATTCAGTATGTGGAGTGATAGAACCAGGTTTTGCAACTACCATTCCTCTGCGGATTGCATCTTTATCAATACCACGTAACAACAAACCTACGTTGTCACCTGCTTCACCACGATCAAGAATCTTGCGGAACATCTCAACACCGGTAACAGTAGAAGTTAATTTTTCAGGC
>JANLUX010000253.1:0-2574 GCA_031363705.1 Bacteroidota bacterium | reverse complement strand
CCAACAGACCTCCAACGAGCATAAAAGCTGCACGCCCGCTTAAAAATTGTGAAAGAAAAAATGAAATGGCTGTCACAATCAAAAAACCAATTACTGCAAATAATTTTTTCTTCTGCAACAGCGAAGTGTTACACATCCAGTCATAAATAAACCAGCCAAAAAACATAGTGCCACTGCCAATTAAAATGGCGGTGAGAGAACTGATTTCCCTGACTGATGAATCCACCATCACGGCTTTTGCATTCATAAAATAAACCAAGGTTAACAACAGCATTCCTGTTAACCATGTAAAGTAAGCTTCGTACTTAAACCAATGCAGATGCTTCGGCAGAACTGTTGGCGCAGATTTATATTTCTCTACATAATAAAAACCTCCACCATGAATTGCCCATAAGTTTCCAGCTAATTCATCTCTGAGATTTTCTGTTCTGTTTAAACTGTTTTCTAAAAAAATGAAATAAAATGAAGCACCAATCCATGCAATGCCAAACACTACATGTGCCCAACGGACAATGAGATTAAGCCATTCAAGGACATGTGACTCTACATGATATTTCGCAGTAAAATAATATCCTGCATAAAAAAGAAAAACAAGCAGCGTAAAAAAAGCAAAAAGATTTTTGTATTGATTAAGTGTGTGTTTTAATTCAATCAACTGTTCATTGTTGTTATCTGTAATATATTTTTTGCTGATGCGAAAAGATGCAAAATTGAAAACTAACGTTGCAATAAAAAGAAAACCAAAGAGTATAATTAGAAAAGTTTCTGTTGACATTATTTTTTGAACCTTTTCTCTATTAATAATTGTCTGCTCATTTTTTTTGTAAAGCTTGAAAATTCAAGCAGTAGTGAGAAAAATATTATTCATTACTGCGCTTAAGAATATCATCAATAACGTTTTGTGATATCCTGAATCCTAATTCAATCAGTTTATCAATACTCGGTTTTAACTCTTTTATCAATCCTTCTTGTTTAGCACGGAATAAAACACCCAAAGTTCCGGTTACCTTAAATCCTAATTTCTCTGCTTCCCTTCGACCCTTTAAATCATCCAGTACCAATAACACTTCTTTCAATTCAAAAGCTAAGGCAATTGCAGATGCCTCACCGGGGTCAAGATAATTAGAGAGGAGGTTACGATAATTGATGTTTTCTAATTTTTTAATTTTAATCCAATCAGGTAAGGCTTCTCCAAATTCTGTGGCTATTTCTTCAGTAATATAAATTTCTTTATATAATTTATTTAATAAGTAAACAGCACTGATTCTTGTCAGTGATATTAAGCAACTTGTATCAGCAATTACAATGATTTCAGGCATTTTCGATGTCCTTTTTTAGGTCATCTGTTGATTGGCTAAACAACGAAACGCCATACTTGCCTAAAATTTCTATAAACGTTCTTTTAGAAAGTCCAGCCATTTCAGCCGCTTGTCCTGATGAAAGAATTCCATCTTCATACATCTTTGATGCAATATAAACAGATACATCAAAAGTTTTGGAGTTTATGTTTTCAGGAATGTTTAATACTACTTTCATTTTCTTATTTTCAATAATACAAATATATGAGTTATAATGTAAGCCTTTTCAAATTGATTTTCTTCTTCCCTGCAATATTTTATAAAACGAACGGCTTCTTATTTCATCCAAAGTCAATCCTGTTACTAATGCTTCTTCTTCAGTGATGGCTCCGCAGTTCATCGCCTTTAAAAAATAATTTAACAAACCTTGTCCCGTTGCCGCGTCATCAAATATATCACCGCTTAATGTTGCCTGTGCTGATTTGCCTACAAAATGTTTTAATCGCAATGCAGCGTCTTCATAGCTTTCTAAAAAGAAAACATAAGTAGCAGCATAACGCATCGGCAACTGTGCAGGATTCAAATCCCATCCCTGGTAAAATCCATTGATGAGTGAATGCATCGTATGATCATAACCAACTTTCCAAGCATTGTGTACTACATCACGGTTTTCTTTGAATTGTTTGGTTGTTAGTTTTTCTCCACGATGTGGACCAACAGGCATCACATTAGTAGCACCATCACTTAACATAATTCCTGTTCCACCTAATGCAACACGTGTCATGTGATGTGCAAAGTCGCAAACCGGATGACTCATGGTTTGATACTTCGCAGTGATGTTGCACGATGCAGTGTAATCATACGTCCCGAAATGTGCAGCGATGCATCTCCCTTTGCCGGCACGTATAAATTTCATCAATGGATTTTTTCCATCTTCATCCATCACCGCTTGTGTGGCTTCCACCATCATCTCTATTTTCAAAACTCCTGATGCAAGATTGTTTTGCTTTTCTATAATCTCTAAAAAAACTACCAATGCCTCAATCTGTTCAGGGATTGTAACTTTAGGCAACATCACAATAAAATTATCAGGAAGCCGCCTGTTTGTTTTTTCTAAAAGCGTGGTGAGAAAAATATCTAATGTGCGAACACCACGTTGTTTTAAGTCTTCAGTGAAGGGCTTGATACGAATGCCTATGAATGGAGAAACGGTTTTATTTTCCATTCCTTTGGCAAGCTCTGTTGCTGCATTCACAGCCGTTGCATCTTCTTCCTC
>JANLUX010000096.1:0-4497 GCA_031363705.1 Bacteroidota bacterium | reverse complement strand
CGGTCTTTATACTCTTTCGTGCCATCTAAAATTATTGTCTGTCAATGTTCATTTCTTGCAGAATGTTTCAAGTTGCGATGCAGCCAAGAATGACGCATAACATATTAATATAAGAAGGTTTCCATTCAAAACCTTCCGAATATTTCCCAAATATAGAAGTATTCGGAAGTAGCAGGAAATATTGCGAAGGTGGGTGTGCGTTGAACCGGGATGGCGGTGGTTATTGGGCTCGATATTTTATAATTGACAAGTTTCCTCCTGAATGACGGCTTAGTTGTTCACTTATACTTTTTTCAAATATTTTTTCCTGTATCCTCTCCACCCACTGAATGCCACGTACAACATTTGTTATAAAAACTTCGTCAGCATTTATTATATCTTTTTGCGTTAAACTTTGTTCAACGGCTTCAATGTTTAATTTGCTGGCGCAAAGAAATATTTGTTTTCGCATTACTCCATCAGCACAACCATCGGATAATGGAGGAGTGATAATCCGGTTATTTTTTACAATGAATAAGCTGGATCCGGTAGCTTCAATGGCTCTGTTATGATTGTTAAATAAAATGGCATCATCCATTTTTTTTTCGCGGGCATAAATAGAACCCAATACACTTACATTGCAATTTAATGATTTAATGGTGGAGATGGAAGAAGATGATTTGGTTTGTTCTGTGTAAAAATCAAGATGCAAACCTTTTTCATTTAAAATATAATCCCTGTGAGGTAATGGCTGAATTATGATTGTGTAACCGGTATTGTTTTCATCAGGCAGATAAGCTCCGTTGCTGATGCGGAACATAATGAGCCGCACACGCGCACTTTCTTTTATTTGATTTGCATCAGCTAATGCTTTTACTTTTTCCTGTAATGTTTCAATGTCAAAGGGAGTTTGCAATTTTAATAATGAACACGCTTTATTTACACGTTCAAGATGATCACAAAAAAAATTAATTTGATTGTTTTGCCAACGCATTGATTCAAAAAATCCATCACCATATAAAAATGCACGGTTATTTTGTAGAAGGGATAGTTTTTCTTCGTCTATTATTTCACCGTTGAAATTCTGTTTCATTATCTTTATTTTATTGTGGTTATTGCGGGGAACAAAGCAATCTGTTTCATAGCAGCAGATTGCTTCGTTCCTCGCAATGACGTATTAATCTTAAATCCTAAATCACCCGCCCATTAACCTGTTAAAAAAATAAACTACAATAGTGGGTTTTAAAATTATTGTGAAGAGTATTCCAAAAATAGCTCCCCAGAAATGAGCATCATGGTTAATATTATCCTGAGCACGCTGACCTGATCTCCATTCATAGAAAAGATAAAGCGGTCCTAAAATAATTCCGGGAATACCAAAAACTCCAAATAAATAAACCTTCTGCCAGGGATCAAAAAGAATGGCTGCAAATAAAATTCCTGACACTGCTCCTGATGCACCCAGTGAATTATACCATGCATCATTTTTATGTTTTACATAAGTGGGAGCACTCGAAATAAGTAAACCTCCCATGTAAAGTAAAACAAAATAATAACTTGCTTTTTCATCAAACAAAGCACTGTAATATCTTTCAACTGCCTGACCAAAACCATAAAGTACAAACATGTTAACGAGTAAATGCATCCAGTCAGCATGAATAAACCCGCTGGTAAAAAAACGGTACCACTGTTTCTGATTGTTTACGAGATAGGGATTAAAAATCCATTTGCGCATTAATTGTTCATTTGATAAAGCAAGAATGGAAAGAACAATGGTGATACCGAGAATGATGAGTGTCATAAAATCTGTTGTTTCAAAAATAGATTAAATTCACTTGGCTGTAAATGTTTTTTCTTTTACTTTGAAGCAATAACCAAGAATCCAAAGGCAACCTGTTAAATGAAAATCTGGAATTTAATTCCTGTATTACGCCTGATATTGCCTTTTATGGGCGGTATTATTTTGCAATTATTTTTTCCGGTAGAATTCATAATATGGATTGTAATATTATTCGCAACCCTGTTACTTTCTTTTATTCCATTATTGTTTCATACGCCAATGCAGAAGTGGCGCTATAGCTGGTGGAGTGGATTATGTGTTTGTATAATTTTCTTCTCGCTTGGCGCACTGAGGTCTTATACAGAGAAGGACATTAATCAATCTGACCATTTTCAATATCATGCAGGTGAATTATACCTCGCAAGTATTAATGAACCATTTGTTGAAAAACCAAAATCATACAAAACGGTAGCTAATATTATTTCTGTGATGCAAAAGGGAGTTTGGAAAAGAACATCTGGAAAAGTTTTGATTTATTTTTCCAAACAGCAATTTGATACTACAATTATTTATGGAGATTGTTTTGTGTTTGCAACGCAGCCGCAGGAAATTCAAAACCCGCAAAACCCTGAGGAATTTAATTACAAACGCTTTTTATCTTTTCACAATGTGTATCAACAGGTTTATCTAACCCCGGAAAAATGGAACCGGATTAATAGAAATGTTGGCAATCCCGTTCTTAGTTCATCATATCATTTAAGAACAAAACTGATAAATATTTTACGCAGCATGTTGACTGAGCAACGCGAGTTTGCTGTTGCTTCTGCATTAGTAATTGGTTATGACGATGAGCTGGATCCTGACTTGATTAATGCCTATGCAAGCAGCGGAGCCTTGCATGTTTTATCTGTTTCGGGAATGCATGTGGGAGCAATTTTTATTGTGCTGACCTGGCTGCTACGTTGGATGAAACGCTGGAGGTGGGGTGTCATATTACGTTTTATTTTATTGCTTTCATTTTTATGGTGGTATGCTTTGATTACCGGATTCTCACCTTCAGTATTACGTTCAGCCGCCATGCTGAGTATTGTAATTATCGGGCAATGGTTGAGAAGTAATTCAGGCATTATGAATACGCTTGTAGTTTCTGTTTTTGTTCTGCTTGTGTACAATCCTTTTATGATTACAGAAGTGGGTTTCCAGCTTTCTTATCTCGCTGTTTTTGGAATTGTTTATCTCCATCCGAAACTATTTCCGCAATTAATTATGCCTAACTGGCTTTTATATCAAATATGGACAATCACATCTGTTTCGCTGTGTGCTCAGCTTATGACATTTCCGTTAGGGCTGCTGTATTTTCACCAGTTTCCAAATCTTTTTGTAGTGTCTAATCTAATTATCATCCCCTTGACAACTGCAATTATTTATGGCTGCATTGCACTGATGAGTTTCGCATCAGTGCAGTATGTTGGAGTTATACTTGCAAAAATTTGTGAATTAGCAATATGGTTTGTTAATCAGACTGTACTGCTGGTTGACCGGATACCGTATGCAGTTACCAATGGAATTTCAATAACTGTAATAGAAACATGGCTGATTTATGTTATGATATTTTTCGGTTTATTTTACCTGATGCAAAAGCGCGCTATCATGCTTCAGGGCTTTTTGGTTATTTCAATCC
Organism: Bacteroidota bacterium; assembly: GCA_031363705.1. Classification (GTDB taxonomy): domain Bacteria; phylum Bacteroidota; class Bacteroidia; order AKYH767-A; family OLB10; genus JANLUX01. The sequence goes on along the minus strand of JANLUX010000096.1, from coordinate 1,057 downwards.
TGTTGGTAATACTTCAAATAAAGGAAAACCTTCAGATTAATAAACAGCAGCGAATAGTAGTGTATAACATCAATAATCACTCAGCTATTGACCTGGTAAATGGTCGTGAAAATATTTTTATAAGTGATACAATATTAAGCCAGGATAAAAATGCATTGCGCTTTCATATCAGGCAACACTGGTGGAAAAACGGATTGTATGCAACGGTGATTCCTGCAACGACAACAAAAGCAACTTCTCAAAATTCTGATGATAATTATTTTTATGATCCTCCATTTCTGTTTTTTGCTGATCAAAAATGGGTGCATGTTGATAGTTCTTATGCAAAAAAATTGTTAAATGTTAATGTGCCATCACAACCGTTAAAGGCAGATGTTTTATTACTCAGTGAAAATGCACATGTCACTTTAAAACGTTTAAGACAATTTATTTCTGCATCGCAAATTATCATTGATTCATCCAATAAGAAATGGAAATCGGACAGGTGGATGAAAGAAGCCGATTCTTTAAAATTAAATTGCTATTCTATTCCCGACAAGGGAGCGTTCATACAAGAGCTTAACCAGTAAACTCTTTTAAGCTGAAAGTTTCTTTTGCACGAATTCCTTTTTCAGTCCGTTGCAGATTACAACACTCAATTACAGGATCATGTTCAAAAAATAATACATAATTTTTACTTGCTGCCTCATTTAAAAATTCTGCTTTCTCCTCCATGGTAATCAAAGGACGTGTATCATAACCCATCACATAAGCCAATGGAATATGTGCAGCCGCAGGAATCAAGTCTGCCATGTATGCAACAGTTGTTTCTTTGTATTGAATTAAAGGAAGCATCATTCCATCAGTATGTCCGTTTGCATACATCACTTTAAAACCGGGATATATTTCTGCACCTTCTGTCGTAAATTTTAACTGACCACTTTCCTGTATCGGTAAAATATTTTCTTTCAGAAAGCTTGCCTTCTCACGCACATTTGGTTGTGTTGCCCATTTCCAATGTTCTTCATTACTCCAGTAAACTGCATTTCTGAAAGCAGGTTCATAACCTGTTCTATCC
>JANLUX010000092.1:0-2144 GCA_031363705.1 Bacteroidota bacterium | reverse complement strand
GTTGGCAATGGGCAAGGGGCAGTTGGCGGTTTATCTTTCAAAATATAATTGAGGCAAAATAATTTGGCTTTCTTTTTCATGGTCTGGATTTTTCCAATAAAGTACAAAATTTGCTCTTGCGGCTTTGAGTTTATATCCTTTTCTTTCCTGTGCGTTTAATACGTCAATAAATTTCTTAGAAAACTTCAAAACTAAATCTCCATTTACATTGGCATATCCTTCCTCTGTCCTGGTAAGTAAATCACCACTCATAATTCCATTTAGCCGGTGCTGAACAAATTCAAAATAGCCAAGATTAACATCTTCGTGGGTAAGGTGCACGGCCAACTCACCGGGTGGTAAATGTGTTTCTTTATCTTCCACTCTTTCCAGATTTTCTGTTACGATGTTATCAAGATAATTACCGTTCAGGTGAATCGTTAAGTTGCGTTTTGCTCTTGTCATTGCAACATACAGCAGGCGTTTTGCTTGATCGGTTGGGGCATTGAAATTTTCAAGCATGATAAAAACATTATCAAACTCCTTTCCTTTTGCTTTGTGAATGGTTGAAACAAAAATTATTTCTCCATTTTCATTGTAAAAATCTTCAAGTTTTGATTCTCTTACAAAAACTTCCAGATCTGATTTGTATTTCTTCTGTGAATTGCTTTCTTCAAATTGTTTAATGAGGTTGCTACAAACTTCCAATTTTGAACTCCGCTGAAACTTTTTTCTCAATTCGTTTTTTGCGTTTGCCCAAACCTCATCACTGATTATTTTTACATCTTTGCCCATGTTTATTTCATTCAGAAGGAAGCGAACCTCCAAAAGATTTAGCAAACTGAAACCTTCGTTGCTTTGAATCAATTTTGCCTGCATTCCATTTTTCAAAAGCAAACCTGTGATCTGTAATGCTTCATCATTTGTTCTTGTCAGCACACAAATAGTTCCTGCAAGTCCTGTTGAAAGTATGTCCTGCACCAATGGAGAAATAAGATTTCCGTTTTGATAGCGCACCAACTTTATATTCCCGTTGTCGTTTTGTTTTGCAGTAATGGCAGTTTCTTTCAAACGGTGGTGTATGTTTTTCACAAACCCGTTTGTAAATTCAACCAGGTTGTTTTTGCTTCTGTAATTTTCTATAAGTTCATGTTTGGCTGCTTTCCTTTCTGTTATAAATTGTTCAAGATATTTCGAACTTGCTCCCCTGAATTCATAAATATTCTGGTCATCATCTCCAACCGCAATCACTCTCATTTCTTCATTCTGTTCCATTAATGTATTAATTAAAGCAAATTCATCAGCATTCATATCCTGCGCCTCATCAATTACCAAAACTGTTTTTGTGATCCGGTTTGCTTCAACCTCACCATTTTTAATCTTTTCAATAGTGTTTTTTAAGATGGCATCTGACTTTTCCAAACTTCCAACCCTGCCCAATAAATCAAAACAGTAAGAATGAAAGGTTTTTATTTCAATATAGTGAGCAGCATTGCCAATGAGTGAAATTAACCGCTTTTTAAATTCTGTTGCTGCGGCTCTTGAAAAGGTTACCATAAGCAATTGCTCATGCTTAACATCCTCCATCAACAGCAGCGATGCTAATTTGTGAACCAATACTCTTGTTTTACCGCTACCGGGTCCTGCCACAACGGCAATGTGTTTTGTTTCATTGTCTTTAATGATCTCTAATTGTGCCGGAGACAATGAGCCAAACAACTGGCGGAACTTGGCAGGAGTAATATTTCTTTTAATTTCATTTTGTCTTTCACTTCCGGGAAAATATTTTTTTAGAAAGGAAGAATAGTTTAACCTGAAATAATCATCAACAAACTCTAAAGCTCCTTTGTAATCACCAATCATTTTCTTAGCATATTCACCAACGATGTAAATTTGCTGAATCTTGTTTTGATAGAACTGATTTAACTTTTCGTAGTCCTCATTTTTATATCTTCTTTTATTGTCCTGTTCAACCCTGTCAATAGTAAGCCGGTTGTAAACAACCAAAAATCCCCCTTCAATTTTTATTGCATCAATTCTTGAAAGATAAAAAAGGGTGTCTTCTATGTCTTCGATTGAAACTTTTATTTCAAAAAGTTTCGGTCTTTTTTCAAACTCGTCTTTCAGTTCATGAACTGAAAACTCTACCAACACCTCTTCCTTTT
>JANLUX010000014.1:0-4404 GCA_031363705.1 Bacteroidota bacterium | reverse complement strand
ATTAAAAATATTCTCTTTTGAGTTTCATAAAAAAATATTGCCGGACAGATTATCCAGCAATATTCAAAATCCTTTAGTCTGAAGAGCGCCCACATTCTGGTATAAATGTGGCTGGATCACAGTGAGGTCCCGGCAAAAAAGTGAATGAGCATGATGTACATCCATTTGGCAAAACTATTCTATGCCAATCTTGGACAAAAATAGAGTTTGCTGCTTTGGTCTTTGCGTACCCAATAGCTGCTAAAACAACTAAAGCAATAATTGCAATTTTCTTTTTCATAATAAATTAGATTACTTTTTTCGCCTACTCTGTTCGCTTTTCGGCTGCCGCGTTAATAGAGGCGCAAGATTTACAATTGCAAAAGAATTCTTGTAAGTATAACTACTTATGTTGGAAAATAAATATCCGCAACTATGTCTTTATTTTATAAAGTCCGCTAACTATTGCATACAAAATTAATCCAGCCAGATTTTTAGAATTTGTTTTAGCCATAATATGGTAACGGTGCGCATCAATGGTGCGTGTGGATAATTCAAGTTTATCAGCAATTTCATTCGTAGAAAATCCGCTGCAAACCATTACTATTATTTCAATTTCACGTCCACTCAAATCATCCTTATGATTTTCCTTAATCTCATTAATAATGTTCCGGATTTCTTGCGTGCCTTTATAACTTTCTTTAAAAACCTGCTCAACTATATCAGCAATTTCATATTTGTCGGTTGTTTTTGATATGTATGCGTTTGCACCTGCATCCATCATTTTAATAATGCTGTAAGGATCGTTGGCATAGGAAACTGCAATAATTTTAACCATGTTGTCCGTTTTCCTCGTTTCGATAGTAGTTAAAATGCCATCCAAATCAGGCAAATGCACATCCATAAAAATCAAATCAACTTTTATTCGCTTTAGTAATTCAATTACTTCATTGCCATTTGCAGCCTGATAAATATTGGTAATCCCATAACTTGCTTTCAAAATATCTTCCAAACCAATTCGGAAAAATTCGTGTTCATCCGCAATAATAATTTTATAATCTTTCATCAGTAGTAATAGTTTTAAGCATGATAAAAGAATTAAAAACCCTTTTAAAAAGAAGAATGTGAAAAATTATTAGTATTCTGGGGGGGGGTAAGGTTAAAAAATTTCATACTGTTTGATTTAATTTATCAAACGTACAGTTTATTTCAATTGCTTCAATTATGGATGTCAAACACTTAGAGCCTACCTACTGCTGCTATTTTAAATTCCGTACTTTTGAAGTCTCAATAAAACATTATCATGTTAAACACAATTGTACTCGCATTCCTTGGTGGACTTGGTGGTCCTGAAATTTTTCTGATCATTATCGTTCTGCTTCTTTTTTTCGGAGGCAAGAAACTACCGGAATTAGCTCGTGGACTTGGCAAGGGCATAAGAGAATTTAAAGATGCAAGCAAACCTGAAGAGGAGAAGCCCAAGATTGACGAACCGAAATAAAGAAAGTTAAAGGGCAAATAGGCAACTTGTTTATCACACTTGCCTATTTGCCCTTTAACTTTTTATATGCTTATTTCCTGTTGCCTTTTTACCTTTACAATTTGCCAATTGTCTATTTGTTAAATTGCCTTTTGCTTTTTTGCCTTTTGCCCTTTGCTAATTGCTTTTAAACATACTTCTCCCCTTTATTCATTTTCACATCGTTCACAAACTGACGAATCATCTGCTCATCCGTTTTTCGGCAGACTAATAAAATATTTTCTGATTCAACTACGATGTAATCATCAAGTCCCTGTAAGACCACCAATTTATCTTTTGGCATATTGATGATGCAGTTATGTGTATCATATAATATCACATTTTTTCCCACAACCGCATTTTTATGATCGTCCTGTTTTATGTGTTCGTATAATGATCCATAAGTTCCCAAATCGCTCCAACCGAATTCTGCACTCATCACATACACATTGCGTGCTTTTTCCATCACACCAATATCAATGGAAATATTACTGCATTGCTCGTAAGCTTTTTTAATAAATTCTTCTTCGCTCTCTGTATTATAAATAGACCTTGCTTCACTGAAAATGGCATCCATCTCAGGCAAATATTCTTTGATGGCTTTTATAATTGCATTCACATTCCAGATAAAAATTCCTGCGTTCCATAAAAACTCACCGGTTTGCAAAAAAAACTTCGCCATTTCCAGGTTCGGCTTTTCGGTAAAGGTTTTTACTTTGGAGATTTTGTTATGCTTCTCTGTTTTATCATCAATGAATTGTATATAACCATAACCTGTATCAGGACGGCTTGGCTTAATTCCCAGTGTAAGCAAACAATCTTTATCAAAAGTAAAGTCAAGACAACTTTTTATTGCTTCAATAAATGCATCTTCTTTTAATATCACATGATCAGAGGGAGCAACTACAATATTTGCTTTCGGATTTTGCTGCAAAATTTTATAGCTCGCATAAGTTACACAAGGAGCCGTATTTCTACGCATGGGTTCACTTAACACCTGCTCCGGTTTTAAATCGGGTAATTGTTTTAAAACGGTATCAGTATAATCTGCATTGGTAACAATGATGATATTTTCTTTGGGACAAACTTTTAAAAAACGCTGATAAGTTTGCTGTATTAAAGTTTTGCCGGTACCGAGTATATCAAGAAATTGTTTTGGTTTTGCATTACGGCTCATGGGCCAGAAACGGCTTCCGATACCTCCTGCCATTATCACGCAGTAGTTATTTGTCATTCTCTAATAATAATCTTTTATTGTTAACTGATAAAATTTTTTCTGGAGCGCAAAGCAAATAAATAATTCTATAAAACAATTATTTATTAATAAGAATAAAGTTTATGATAATTCAACAAGCGCTTCTCTCAATGATTGAATCATCTCAGGAATCATTTCTTTCTTGCAGGTTCCCACGGATAAACGATACCAGGTTGATTCTACCGATGCTCCAAAGGCAGCAAAAGGAACCACTGCAATCTTTCCTTTATTCAAAATATAATCGGTAATATCTTCGGTGGTTGAAAGTGTTTTACCTTCTTTCGTTTTCTTTCCTTTCAAATCAAATTGGATGGTGAGATAAATGGCTGCTACAGGTTCAATGCAACGAACATTAAATCCTTCTTTCTGCAATGAAACAAAGCCTGCATAAATAGCCTGAAGCCTGTATATTATTTCTTCTTTGAAATGTTTCATGTAAGCATCCACTGCACGCTCATTCGTAATAAATTTTGCTGATGCAACCTGCTCCGCTTTGGGTGCCCATGCTCCTATGTGTGAAAGAATAGATTTCATTTTATCAATGATAAAAGCAGGTCCCATTGACCAGCCGACACGAACACCCGTGGCAGCAAAAGATTTTGAGAGTCCGTCAACAAATATGGTGTAAGGACGTAATTCAGGTCGCAGGCTCACAGGGTCATGATGTTGATTATTGCCAAAAGTTAATCCGCTGTAAATCTGGTCATACATAATGTACAAAGGCTTTTCGTCTTCACTTCTCCGCATGTTTTCTTCCAGCACCAAATCACATATTTCTTCTAATTGTGATTTAGTGAAAACAGTTCCTGTAGGATTTTGCGGAGAACAAAGAGCAAGCAATCTTGCCTCTGATAAATGAGGTTTTAAATCAGCAGCAGTCATCATAAAATTATTTTCAGCACTTACCTCCACAGCAATTCCTTTTGCGTTCATCAGATGGCAATAGTGATTATTGTTCCAGCTTGGAACAGGAAAAATCACCTTGTCACCCGGATCAATTAAAGTTGAATAAATTCCATAAATCAAAGGCCGTGCACCTCCGGCAATCAAAATTTCATCGGCAGAATATTTTAAATTTTGCGTGCGCTGCAAATACTCACTCACAGCTTTTCGCAAGTCGGGCATTCCATTAGCAACAGGATAATTAGTGTGACCGTTTTTATAGGCTGTAATAATCTCTTCCAGTAATTGTTGCGGAATGGGAAATATTTGCGGATCAAAATCACCAATAGTTAGGTTCGAAATTTTTTCTCCCTTTCGTATTTTTTCGTTTACTTCATTCGAAAGTTTAATGATCTCAGAGCCGATTAAATTTTCAGCCATTTCAGATAGCGGAAATGTAGCAGGATTGCGAGCAGTTGTAGTGGACATGTTAATAAGAAATATGCGGCAAACCTACGGAAAAGATAAGAGAGGAATTGTTTTTTATTCCTATATTATTTGGTTTTAATCACTCTTGTTACCCATGATTTATTCTCTGTGGAAATACGAATAAAATAAATGCCGGGTTTTAATTGTGAACCGATTGTAATGGTTTCATTTGCTTCAAGCTCTTGTAATGGAATCACCTCTTTGCCTGTAATATCAAGCATGGAAAATACAGCATCATCTGTGTCATCCATTTCAATGTAAAAACTTTCCTTGAAGGGAT
>JANLUX010000442.1:0-22813 GCA_031363705.1 Bacteroidota bacterium | reverse complement strand
ACCATTGATAATTGCCCGAAGATGAATTACAAACACCGTTTAAAAGTTGATTTGCCCCGCTACATATTGTAACTGTACCCGGAGGATTAATACTAATAACTGGCGCTCTAAAAGTTGCAATTACTGACGCAGCAATGCCTCTGCATCCATATTGATCAGTAACTGACAAACCATAGGTGCCATTAGCATTTACATTAATAGTTGCTGTTGTTTGTCCGTTTGTCCACAGATAAGAAGTCGCAACATTACCTGAAGAAAGTGTAATTGATTGTCCAGCGCACGCCTCAAGGGCAGCCGCATTTATTGAAGCTGTTGGTAAAGAACGTACAATAAAAGAAACTGTATCTGATGTTGCAGTGCATCCGGAATTGTCAGTAATAGTCACACTATATTCATTACTATCATGTATGTAAATAGCCGGCTGAGCAATGCCATTACTCCAAACGTGATTCAAAGTGCTATTTGTGCTGAGACGTATGGAATCTCCAGCACATAAATTAGGTTTATCAGCAGTAATAACCGGTTTTGAAAGATTATTAACAGTGATTGTAAAAGGATCTGAAACAGCTGAACAACCATTTATTTCTGTTACAGTGACAGCATAATTTCCCTGGGTGCCGATGGTGATAGTGGATGTTGTTTGTCCGGTATTCCATAGCCATTGAACACCATTATTAATTGAATTGCTATCAATGCTCAGTATTGTTGATTCTCCTGCACACAATACAGGTTTACCCGCTGTTATAACCGGCTTGGCAGGATTATAAAAATTTGCTGTTACTGGCGGTGCAATACCAACACATCCATACTGATCGGTAACAGTTAAACCATAAGTGCCATTAGTATTTACATTAATAGTTGCTGTAGTTTGACCTGTTGACCAGAGATATGACGATGCAGAAGTACCTGAAGATAGTGCGATGGATTGCCCCGAACACGCCTGAAGCGTGGGAGAATTAATAGAAACCGTTGGTAAAGTACGTACAATAAAAGAAATTGTATCTGATGATGCAGTGCATCCGGAATTGTCAGTAATACTCACACTATATTCATTACTATCATGTATGTAAATAGCCGACTGAGTAATTCCATTACTCCATACATGATTCAAAGTGCTATTGGTGCTGAGGCGGATAGAATCTCCATCACATAAATTAGGTTTATTAGCTGTAATATCAGGTTTTGAAAGATTATTAACAGTGATTGTAAAAGGATCTGAAACAGCAGTACAAGCATTTACTTCTGTTACAGTGACAGTATAATTTCCCTGGGTGCTGGTAGTTATAGCGGATGTTGTTTGTCCGGTATTCCATAGCCATTGAACACCATTATTAATTGAATTGCTATCAATGCTCAGTATTGTTGATTCTCCTGTACACAATACAGGTTTACCCGCTGTTATAACCGGCTTGGCAGGATTATAAAAATTTGCTGTTTCTGACGGTGCAATACCAACACATCCATATTGATCAGTAACAGTTAAACCATAAGTGCCATTAGTATTTACATTAATAGTTGCTGTAGTCTGACCTGTTGACCAGAGATATGACGATGCTGAAGTACCTGATGATAGTGCGATGGATTGCCCCGAACAAGCCTGAAGTGTAGGAGCATTTATAGAAACCGCAGGTAAAGAATGTACAATAAAAGAAACTGTATCTGATGTTGCTGTGCAGCCATTGCTATTGGTTATAGTTACACTGTAATTATTATTATCCTTTATATAAATATATTGTTGAGCAACACCATTATTCCATACAGGATTAGCGTTACTATTTGTGCTGAGGCGAATTGAATCTCCCGCACATAAATTAGGTTTATCAGCTGTAATAACGGGCTTTGCCGGGTTACTAATAGTTATCACTAATGTGTCAGAAACGGCAGTACAGCCATTTGTCTTTGTTATCCTGACAGCATATTTTCCCGGAGTAGATATGGTTATTGAAGAAGTTGTTGCACCTGTATTCCAAAGCCATTGAGCTCCGCTGTTGCACATCAATGAAAGATTACCTCCATTGCAAATAAATGTTTTGTTATTTGGAGTGGTAATCGTGGGTTTATTGGCATTGCCATAAATAACTGTGATAGCATTACTTGTTACGGTTACATTATTGGCACTAGTTACATTTAAAGTGTATTGACCTGGTGCTTTTGCATAAAACGATTGATCATCTGCTCCGTTTATTAAAACACCATTCAAAAACCACTGGTAAGCTGTTCCCACACTGGTTGTGGTTAGATTCACTGAATCCGACTGACATAATGATGTAGAATTACCAGCTGAAATAGTTACATTCTCAGAAATATTAAATTGATAAAAAGATGGTACACCAATGTTTCTGCTATTAAGAAGCCAGGGACCCTGATAAACGTTAGTGGTACCGGTGTAAAAAATGCCTGGCAGGTAGCTTATTTTATTTGCGGCAGAAGAAGATGAAAGCTGAAGTTTAAGAGTATCACCGGAAGTAGAACCGTTGATTACAGTGGCACTGCCATTCAGATAAAAATAATCTTTTAAATCATATCCGTTATATGTTGAAGGCCATGAAACAGGCTGATCAAATATCAACGACAATTCAGTTTTATCGCTTTTGCTGTAATAAGCTGATAATATATTGGGAGGATCACTCTCAGGAATGGCGGGTTTGTTTATAAAATCATCACAAAGCTTAAAATATAATTGTTGAGCGAAGTTCTGGTATCCAACCGTAGTAAAATGACATCCGTCAAAATCAGGAAGGCCTACAGTGGTCATCAAAGTTACATCAGCATAGGTATTTACAAATGATCGTAATATTTCGCGTGTTTGCTGGTGATAAATAGTTGACTGCGTAATTATGCAACCCGACCTCGTTTGTACCACCACTATTTTTAATTGACTATTATAATCCTGTTTCCATGCATTGCGTAATAGATTAAAACGGCTCGCATAAAGTAAATAGGCAGTGTCCGTATCGCTTTCACCCTGGTACCAGAATAATGCTTTTACTTTTGGAGATATGCCGGCTTTGTTTGCACGATACAATAATCTTCCATAATAAGAGGTAAGATCAGCATGATTTGCTTTTGGCAAGTGATCAATTACACGGCTACCGGTACGGCTTCCATTGATGATACAAACGGGGATTCCTGAAGAATCTGCAAGCATTTTTCCCAGCCGTAAAGCCCACACTCCAATGCTGACATGACTGTTTCCATTTGCACCATTTCCCATTCCCCAGCTTGTATCTGCCTCACAGGCAATATCACTGTTATTCTGTGTGCCGAATGAACGAACCCATATATATAATGGCTCACTGCCTGGTCCGTTAGGAATAGCAGTTCCATTACTCTGTCCGTTAATCAGGTAAGCATCCCCTGAACAAACACTATCGGCTCGGTAAACCAAAGAGGAAATCGAATTGCTGAACAGATACATTTTAAAACGATGGTGACTTTTTTCAGCATGAATGGAGCGACTGTAGGAAAAGGACGCATTGCTATCAAAGTAAGTTAACGAAGTTATTGTACTATCAATTAAAACTCCGTTTTTATGCATTGTAAAAACAACGCTATTATAACCAGTTACCGTAACATCTCCTGAAAGGCTTACTAAAGCGGAATCATTTGCATCCCTTGGATAAAGCTGGAGTGATGACGGACGGGCACTAAAACTCACCTGTGCCTGAGCAGCTTTTCCACCATAAATTAAAATCAAAATAAATGCTAAAAAAAATAATCTCATATCAAGGGGAATTCAGCGTCTGTAAGGGTTCTACGCTCAATGCAAAGGTAACACACACCACTTAAAGCTGAAAGTACATTTTTCAACATAGTATTCACTTGCGTTTCGTAATAAAGGTAAGGCGCCAGGTGAAATAATGAAAGATATTTTATTTCAATCCCGTCTATTAGTTGGTAAAAAATCAATTTTCTGACTGAATTTACCTTTTAAGATTAAAAAGGAATGCTGTTCATCTCTCCAAACACCTGTTTACCACAATCGAATCTGTTAAATAAACGTTGTCAATTTTGGCTTTTGACACAGTTTATTGAATAGACTCTGCTTTTTTGTTGAGAAATGAAATCTTTATAAAAACTTAACCGTTTTTATCTGCAGATTGCGTGTATTTACGCCATTTTTCTACCACTGCTGAAAAATCGTGTGGCAAGGTGGATACAAAATGAACACGTTTATTGAGTGTAGGATGTAAAAAACCTAAAGTATGTGCATGTAAAGCATGACGGGGCATTATCTCAAAACAATTTTCTATAAACTGTTTGTATTTGGTATAAACCGTTCCCTTCAGTATGCGGTTTCCTCCATAGGTCTCATCATTAAAAACCGGGTGACCTGCATATTTCATGTGCACACGGATTTGATGAGTCCTTCCCGTTTCTAATTTGCATTGTATTAATGTTACATAACCGAACCTTTCAATTACCTTATAATGAGTAACCGCATGTTTGCCATGCTCACCATCCTGAAAAGTATCCATGATTTTCCTGTCAGAAAGATTACGTCCTACGTTAGCAGTAATGGTTCCCTCCTCTTCTTTAAAATCACCCCATACCAGTGAAAGATAGAGCCGTTCAATAGTACGGTCAAAAAATTGTTTGGCAATATGAGTCATTGCCTGCTCCGTTTTGGCAACCACAATAAGACCTGAAGTGTTTTTATCAATCCTGTGCACTAACCCCGGACGAAGTGTTTCCGATGCCAATGGCTTCCCGTTAAGATGAGGATGTAAATGATGAACCAGTGCATTCACCAAAGTTCCACGGTAGTTTCCATAGGCAGGATGTACCACTATTCCGGGAGGTTTATCAATAACTATAAGCTGATCATCTTCATAAATAATATTTAATGGAATATTGTCAGGATAGAGCTCAATTTCACGGGGAGGATGTGCCAGCACAACTGAGACTACGTCACCGGGTTTTACACGATAATTGGATTTAACACTAATTCCGTTTACTAAAATAGCACCTGCTTCGGCTGCATTCTGAATCCTGTTGCGTGAAGTATTTAATAAGCGGTTGGATAAAAACTTATCTATCCGTAAATGTCCCTGACCTGGATCCGCTATTATACGATGATGTTCATATAACTCTTCCTGTTCACTGATTTCAATTTCTTCTTCTGTCATATTATGAGATTAATTTATAAGTATTCAAGTATCAGGTATAAAATATGACACTTTATGAAAGAAGAAAGTTTTAATGACTGATCAGTATTTTTTTTGTGACCAATGATTGACTTTTATCATCTGAAAAATTCAGTAAATAAAATCCATTTGCTAAGTTTCTTACATCAATATTAAACTGGTGGTTTACTTTTTTACTCAATAAAATGCGACCGGTTGCATCTCTCAATTCAGCATTGCTGATGGATGCATTGTCAATAATATTACATTGTATAAAGTCACTTACAGGATTTGGATAAACAAATACGTCAGAAATGTTTTCATCCTGCTCATTTAATCCAAGAAACAAATCCGCACCACCCATTACAGCACGAATCATGAATGATCCATTTGCAACACTCACATTGGTCCACGAACCTGAAACATTATAAAACATTTTTGAATTGTTTGCTGTATTACGATCAAACCCCAGATGCAAACCATCAGCAGCACTTTGTTTAAAACCGATATAGATAGTTCCTGAAACAGGTAATGGTGGTATTACATAAGTTGCCATTCCATCAATACTATCTGTGTAAACAGGTTTTAAATTTTGCTGCTGATAAAGAATTACCTCAGGACTCAAGCTGCTCCATATTTTAAGTGTGAAGAGATAGTTGCTTACATTCAGATTCTGTTGCACAAATAACATCCGCACCGCTCTCAATGTATCAGGTTGTACCAAATCAAAACGCATAGCCAATTGTCCGCCAGGAGAATTTATAAGATCATAACCGATTTCAGAAGTTCCATCATCGTAGCTGTAATAATTATTATACTCATAACGCCAAACAACTGAATCATTGCTTCGGATATTATCAGGTGCTACATAGTTGGATGGACCAAGCACTCTCGATAATTTATGTACAGAATAAAATACGGCACTATCAGGATGAGGAGATGTAAGATTATTCAGTACACTGATAGTTGATATCACATGATGATCATCAGCCATTGGATTTACAGTTGCATTGACAGCTGAATCAATAAATGCAGCAGTAAAATCTTCTAACAATACTTTATCACTGAAATTAGTGAAGTAAGTTTCTGTCTGACTTAAATTTTTATAATGATCATCAAGCGTATTGATAATATAAGTTCCCTGATTATTTTGTAATTGCTTCCATGGCATTGATGAAAACGGATAAGTAATAGAAACATTCCTGTTCACAATTGAGAGCTCTTTAATATCATTATCAAACCCACCGGATCCATATTCTTTTAAAATAATATAATCCAGATGCCAGAGATCAACAGCTCCTGAAAGTGAACCAAAAGTCCGGAAACGAAAACGAAAATCGTTTTTAAAATAAGTAGTGTCAAGCAAAGGAATATTTACTTTCACAAAGAAAGTATCTTGATTCCCTGTTATTCCTCCTTTAACAAACCATTGCTTAACCCATTGTCCGTTTCTAAAAAATTCAAGGATTAACGAATCAGGGGTATCCGGCTTATCACCCCACCCTTGTTTCTCATAAAAAAAGCTGAGATAAATACTGTCAGCAACTGAGTATAAGGCTCCTCCGGGTTTGTTGTAAAGATTAATTGGTTTGGATGTGAGCGTGTCAGATGATCCCTGTAAAAAAGTATTAACAGGATCATAAGCATTTCCATACGCATCAGCACCATCAAAAGTAGCCACTCCAAGTGTTGGAGGATTTCTTGCGATATCTGTATTTACAAACACTGCCATGTCAGTCCATAGCGACTGATCAGGATAAATGCCGGGTTTGGAAAAATCATCAATAAAAGGCAAAGCCAATGTATCAATAACTGATTGAACTCTTTGCTGAAATTCTTCAGGATGATGGCGTAAATAATTTTTTATAGAAGGATTAAACCGCATTGGAACCAATGCTTCCTGCTGTGCAAAAACAGAAGAGGAAATAAATATTAAAAAAATAAAAACTTTTATGTAATGGTTCATTGTGTTAATTTTATTTTACTTGAGATACAAATCAATTGATTCACCTTGTTTCAGATTTATGCTTTCACCCTGTGCAGGGCTTTGTTTATATACTATGGCGTTAGAAGAATCATGCACATTCGAATCATATATTACCATTCCTTGTGTCAATCCTGAACCTTTCAATACAAATAAAGCTTCATCATAACTGAGCCCGACAAGATTAGGAATTGAAACTTCAGTATTACCTATGCCGTCACCCAAAACAAAATCAATGGTTGATCCTTTGGGAATTTCATCACCGGGTTTTAAGGGTTTACCATTCATGCTCATTTCAAGCACAGCATTTTTTGCAAGGTCAGCCTTATAAGTTACTGTTCCCGCTTTCAAACCATAAGAACCAAGTATGGCTTCAGCCTGCCTTTGTGATACATCAATTAAATTTGGCAAGTGAACCTTTGGAGGAACAGTTCGTGTAATAGTTACATAAATGGTTCTGTTTTCCTTAACGTGAGCGTTTGGTAATGGGTCCTGTTCTACCACAATGCCTGCAGGTTTATCCAATATAAATACAGAAGAGTCTGCAACTTTGTAAGAAAGGTTTCTGTCTTTCAAAAAATTTTCCAATTGCGAAAGTTTCATGTCTTTCAGATTAGGAACGGTAACTGTTTCACCATGTTTAGTGTAAGCCCCTAACCAGTTATAAGTAAAAACAAAAATGAGCACAAGAAAAAGCGTTGCAAGCACCAGCTGCACAACAAATGTTTTTGATTTTAAGAAAGCGATTACATTCTGCATAATAATTAATTTAATACACGTGCATTTTGATTCGATTTCCTAAAACCGAAATCCAGAATTCTGTCAATAAATTCATAAGGCTTATATTGAGCAATAGCAGCCTGGTGGAAAATACAGGTGGCAGGTGTCATTCCGGGCAATGAATTCACTTCAATAAAAACAACTTCCACTTTTGCATCTTCAAAAATCCTGACAAAGGCATCAATACGTGCATAACCTTCAATATTTAATAACCTGGCAGCTTTCTCAAAAACAGCTTTCACTTGTGCTGATATAGATTTATTTTCTTTCACATCATCATCATAACGTGCTGGTGTTATATTCTGCCCTTGACCTGCTAAAAATTTCTCTTCTAACGAAAGCACATCACCAGCTGAAAGTGCCTCTGATGCTTCAAATATTTCGTATTGCATTTTTCCCTGTTCATCATACAACGTTAAAAGACCACCGGTTATTTCTAAAAAATGCTGCGCACCATTTGCAGTTATCAGTTCTTCTAACAAAACAGTTTGTTTACGTGGAAATTCTTCTTTGGGCTGAATGCGTAAAATTTTTGCATCAGCTGCATTCAGTTCTTCTTTATTGCGGAAGGCAAGTTCAATATAAGCTTTTAGTTCATCATCATTCCTGATAATTTTTACTGCACTGCTGCAACCATCATCCACAGGCTTTGCAATAAAAGGAAAATTAAAATCATTTTTGATAGCTGAATAAAAAGATTCGTTATCGTTTTTCCATTCTGCCAGGTTTACCAGTTTATGTCGGGCAACTTTAAATCCATGCTTGCGCAGAATTTCATTGGTCTGGTATTTATCAATTGTGATGCGTGAAGAGTCAGGTCCGGAACCATTATAAGGCAATCCAACTTTTTCAAGCTGTTGTTGTACCGCACCATCTTCACCGGGACGACCATGCAATGCAATAAATACACCATCAGCAATTTCTGCCAGGTTGTGATAAGATAATTTAACAGGCGATTCCAGATTTGAAGCACTTGCATATTTCTCAGTAATTTTATTTGCCTTTTTTATTATTTCATTAACAACAGGATGAATATGATAATGCTCAATCTTTTCTAAAATATCATCTGCATTATCCTTTAATAAAATATTGACCGGAATACGATACATCAGATGATTGTTTGCATCACCACTTAAAAATATTGGTATAGGTTGATACTTATCAGAGCTGGAAAGCTTCTCATAAATATTTCTTCCACTCTCCACTGATATATGCCGTTCAGAAGAATAGCCTCCCAATATCACTGCAATTTTTATTTTATCAGATTGATGCGACTGCTGCTCCTCCATGTTTCTATCCAATTGCTCAAGCAGCGTATAAATTTTATTGTATTGTTTAAAATCTTTAATGCGTGCAAGCAATGAAGTGCGGATGATATATGTAATAAACTGTGATGGATTCAAACCGATTTCTGCAGCCTGGTGAAAAAAGAAAGAGCTCGGCATCATTCCACTCGTAGTGTTTGGATCATTCAAAAGAATTTTTCCTTCTTCAGTAATAAAACCATCCAATCGTGCATACACATTAAACGATAACGCTTTAAATAATTCTTCGCAACGGCTTCTTATCTTGTTAATTTCCTCCTCGGGTAATTGTATGGGAGTAATTTTTCTTGATAAGCCAGGTAAATATTTTGAACGGTAATCAAACAGCTCTTTTCCTTTTCTAATTTCCGTTGGCGGCAGTGCAATTGGTTCTCCATTATCATTTTCAATTACGATGCAGGAGAATTCTTTGCCACTGATAAACGCTTCAATTAAAACAGTGCTCTCCCCTTCCACAGCTTCGATAAGAACTTCTTTTTCCTGCTCACCAAATAAATGCATCAATACAGAAAGTAATTCTTCAGGATGATAAATAACACGGTTACCAATCTTTACCGGAATCCCGATTCCTTCTCTAATATCACATAACTCACGAACATATTGAACATGCTTATCAAAATCCATCGCTTCCCATTCACGATGCGTGATCACCCTGATAAAAAAACTTTTATTTACTGCATTAATAAACGACTGCTCATTTTTTTCCTGCAGCACACTCACACCAATACTCGATCCCTGGTTAGCTGATTTAATTACACATGGAAAATTTATTTCACTGTCAATCTGCTTCAGAAACTTTTCTTTGTGTGATTGGTTCAACCAATCGTTACGATCAATAGTTATAAAACGCGGCACATCAAAACCTGCATTTTTCATCAGTTGTTTCTGCACTGCTTTATTCATACCGATTGCTGATGAAAGAATTCCCGCACCGGTATAAGGAATCCTTAAAAACTCAAGCAGTCCTTGTATGCGCCCATCCTCACCGTCAGCCCCATGCAGGCATAAAAACGCAAGATCAATTAAAGAACTTAAAGCGCTTGGTTCAACCCTTGACCCGATTTTGTTAATGAGTTTTATTTGTTCATTGATGTCGAGATTTCCAAGGCTTTCTGCATACACCTGGTATTCGTTAGTGGATGGAGGAAGTGATTCTGCAGCCGGATAAAAATCGCGGATGCTGCCTTTATAAACGTTTTCCCAACTCAGAAGAATTATATTTCCGAAACTGTCAATGAAGAGAGGAATAGGTTCAAAGAGTGATTTATCCAGGTTATCGTACACTGTTCTTCCACCAGCAAACGACACTTCGCGTTCACGTGAAATGCCTCCAAATACCACTCCTATCTTAAGTTTACTCATTAGGATTCAAAAATAGCGGATTAGTGTTTAAGTGATAAGAAGCGTTAAGTAATTTAAACGCAAAAAAATTTGTTTGTGTATTTTACATCTTCAATCGCTAAAACTATAAACCTGATTTCGCCTATTTTTGCCGCCTCAATGCGAACAGTTTCCTTTCATACATTAGGCTGCAAGCTTAACTTCAGCGAAACATCCACTATTGCCCGTTCCTTTCGTGATGCGGGATGGCAAAGTGTGGGTTTTCACGAACCTGCAAATGTTGCTGTAATAAATACCTGTTCTGTAACAGAAAATGCTGATCGCGAATGCAAAACAATTGTTAACCGTGCACTGGCAGTAAATCCTGAAGCATTTGTAGTAATTGTGGGTTGTTATGCACAGCTTAAGCCGGAAACAATTGCAAATATTCCCGGTGTTGACTTAGTGCTTGGCGCCACAGAAAAGTTTAATATCATTTCTTATCTTGAAAATGTAGAGAAACGAAATAAAGCAAACGTGATGGCTTGCGAAATTGCTGATGCCAATGTTTTTATCAGCTCGCATTCATCAGATGATCGCACACGCGTGTTTTTAAAAGTGCAGGATGGTTGTGATTACAGTTGTTCTTTTTGCACCATTCCTTTGGCAAGAGGAAACAGCAGAAGTGATACTTTGCAACATGTAGTTGAGCAGGCAAATCTGATTGCAGAAACAGGAGCAAAAGAAATTGTGCTCACCGGAGTAAACCTTGGAGATTTTAAAAATAACGGTTCAGATTTTTATGATTTAGTTCAGGCATTGGATAATGTTGATGGCATCGAACGTATTCGTATTTCATCCATCGAACCAAATTTGCTGAGCACTGATATTATTTCATTTGTTGCACAATCAAAAAAGTTTGTTCCGCATTTTCATATTCCATTACAAAGCGGTTCAGATAAAATATTAAAGCTGATGCGCAGAAGATATTTGCGTCAGCTTTATGCAGATCGTGTTGCAGCTATTAAATCATTGATGCCGCATTGTTGTATCGGTGTGGATGTGATTGTTGGTTTTCCCGGTGAAACAGAAGAAGATTTTCTGGAGACATACAACTTCATTAATACACTTGATGTTTCTTACCTGCATGTGTTTACCTATTCTGAACGCGATCATACACACGCACTCACATTGGCTGGAGTAGTACCCATCCCTGAACGTAAAAAACGCAATAAGATGCTTCGCATTTTGTCTGAAAAAAAATTAAGAAGTTTCTATCAACAACAGCTTGGAAAATCATTTAACGTTTTGTTTGAAGCTGATCATAAAGAAGGAATGATGCATGGTTATACTGAAAACTATGTGAAAGTTAAAACTACTTATGATCCTTCACTTATTAATGAAATTATAGAAGCAGAGTTAATAAATATTGATGATGACATGTCAGTTACCGTCATTGCGATCCCGATAAATTCGGGAGAAGCAATCTCATACTATGGAACAGACGTTTCCTTTGACAGCAGAATCAATTGTACGGGAATGGAAAAACAAACAGATTGCTTCGTGCCTCGCAATGACGTTGCAACTTTAAACTTTAAACTTTAAACTCTCATCTTGTACCCTACTATCTCTGATTTATTACAAGACCTTTTCGGGATTCACATAGCGCTTCCGATTCAAACCTTTGGTTTCATGATGGCATTTTCATTTTTGATTGCTGCCTGGATCATTTCATTAGAACTAAAACGAAAAGAAATTTCCGGACTTGTAAAACCATTTACAAAAAGAATTCTTGTGGGTGCTCCTGCAACTGCAATGGAACTTTTTACTTCCGGTTTGGTTGGTTTTATAATTGGTTTCAAAACAGGATATATATTTAATCACTACACTGAATTTGTGAATGATACACAAGGGGTGTTACTGTCATCTAAAGGAAATATATTTTTCGGAATTGCAATAGGCGCCTTTTCTGCATGGCTTCGTTACCGTGAAAAAGAAAAAGTGAAATTAGCAGAACCAAAGTATGAGGAAATAACAATGCATCCTTATGAACTGGTAGGCAATATCACAATGCTTGCAGCAATTTTTGGAATTCTGGGAGCAAAGATTTTTCATAACCTGGAAAATATTGATGAACTCATACAAGATCCGCTTGATGCGTTAATTTCATTTAGCGGACTCACCTGGTATGGTGGATTAATTTTCGCAGCCATCGCCATTGTATGGTACGGACGCAAGCATAATATTGCCGCCATTCATCTTTCTGATTCTATCACACCTGCACTCATGCTAGCTTATGGCACCGGTCGTATCGGTTGTCATCTTTCAGGTGATGGAGATTGGGGAATTGCAAACCTGCATCCAAAACCTGACTGGTTAAGCTGGTTGCCAGATTGGGCGTGGGCGTATAATTATCCTCACAATGTAATTAATGAGGGTTTGCCAATACCCGGTTGTGAAGGACGACATTGCCACATGTTGCCGGATGCAGTTTATCCAACACCTTTTTACGAAGCGGTTATATGTATTGTACTTTTCTTTTTCCTGTGGAGCATCCGCAAAAAATTAATTGTGCCTGGTTTAATGACCTGTTTATATTTAATATTAACTGGCATTGAACGTTTTTTAATTGAAAAGATCCGTGTCAATAACAAATATCATATTGACGGGTTTGGAATTACCCAGGCAGAAATTATTTCTTTCATTATGATAATGATCGGGATAACAGGAATTATTTATTTATCCCGCAAAAAACATCAGCCCATTTCTCAATAATGAACCTTGAACAGCTTTGTAACTCTGTTAACATCATAGCGCGTGAAGCAGGATCATTCATTCGCGAAGAAGGAAAAAAATTTAAATCGTCTTCAATTGAACATAAAGGGATGAATGATCTTGTTTCCTATGTAGATAAAAATGCAGAGCAGATGATTGTAAATTCATTGCAGCCATTGATTGAAGATGCTGGATTTATCACTGAAGAAAACACATCAAACATTACTGGCAAACGTTATCAGTGGATCATTGATCCGCTTGACGGAACTACGAATTTTGTACATGGATTACCTCCTTACTGTGTCAGTATTGGATTAACGGATAATGGTAAATTATGTCTTGGTGTTATTTATGAAATCAATCTGGATGAATGTTTTTATGCATGGAGAAACGGAGGAGCATGGATGAACGGTAAGCGGATTTATGTCTCAGAAAAAAATGCTTTGAATGACTCATTGCTGGCAACAGGATTTCCTTACACCAATTTCAGCCGGATGAAACCTTATATGGAAGTGTTTGACTATTGCATGCGCTATACGCATGGTTTACGAAGACTTGGTTCAGCCGCTGTTGACATTGCCTATGTTGCCTGCGGACGCTTTGAAGGATTTTATGAATATGGATTAAATGCGTGGGATGTGGCAGCAGGTGCTTTTATTGTAGAAGAAGCCGGAGGCAAGGTTTGCGATTTTAATGGTGGTGATAATTTTCTTTTTGGAAAAGAAATTATTACAACCAACAAAGGAATTTATGAAGAATTTCTGGGAGTAGTAAAGGAAAAATTCAGTGCTTAATGGAGCAAAATAATTCTATTCTTCTTTCCCCGGCAATTCCTGTTTCTGCGAAAGCGATTTGTGTTTGAGCACTTTTGCTTCCACGTAAAAAATAATTTCTTCTGCAATATTTTTACACTGATCCCCTACCCTTTCCAGTTTTCGAATTGCACTTAAAGTGTAAAGACTTTGGTTGATCCTGTCCTGATGCGACCGAATAAAATCTGCAACAGAAGTATTTGCCTGCTCATTTATCTCATCTAAAATTTCATCCTTCTTAAAAACACTTCTTGCAAGTGAAGTGTCTTCCTTATCAAAAGCATTCATCACATCCAGAATCATTGCATTGGCTATCTCAAACATTTCAACAATCCGGGTTGACTCCACCAATTCCTTTTCAGGTTCAATCTTAATATCCAACACAAACTTTGCAATGCCATCAGCAATATCACCAATTCTCTCAAGGTTAGAATTGATTTTTAAGGCGGCTAAAACAAACCTCAAATCAACCGCAAGCGGACTTAACAATGCGATAATATTTTCACAATCCCGATCTAATTTCAACTCAAAGCCATTCACACGCTTTTCATTCACCATTACTTCGCGCGCCAGGTCTTTATCCAGATGAACCAGTGCTTCTTTAGTTTTATCCAACTGGTTTTTTACCAGTGAGAACATTTCGAGCATGTCGGTTTTAAGATTTTTTATTTCTATATCTAAGTGAGTCATTTTTAATTTGATAATTTGGTAATGTGATAATTTGATAATGATGATTATCCAAATCTTCCTGTTATATAATTCTGTGTTCTTCTGTGAGCGGGATTAGTAAATATTTTTTTTGTGGTATCATATTCAATTAATTCTCCAAGGTAAAAGAAACCTGTAAAATCACTAACCCGACCAGCCTGCTGCATATTGTGTGTAACGATGATAATGGTATAATCTTTTTTCAATTCATAAATCAACTCTTCAATTTTTGCAGTGCTGATAGGATCGAGTGCAGATGCGGGCTCATCCATTAATAACACAGATGGTTCAATTGACAAAGCACGTGCAATACATAGCCGCTGTTGCTGTCCACCCGACAGTTCCATCGCTGATTTTTTCAGTTTGTCTTTTACTTCATCCCACAATGCAGCCTGGTGCAATGATCGCTCTACACGTTCTTCAATAAATTTCTTGTGTGTTATTCCATTCACACGTAAACCATAAGCAACATTTTCAAATATGGATTTGGGGAAAGGATTTGGTTTTTGAAAAACCATTCCTACACGCTTGCGTAATTCTTCAATATGAATTTCGCGGCTGTAAATATTTTTTCCGTCAATCAAACATTCACCCTCTATCTTCACATCATCAATCAAATCATTCATCCTGTTAAATAAACGCAGATAGGTTGATTTTCCACAACCGGAAGGACCTATCAATGCTGTGACAGTATTTTTTTCCACCGCCATATTTATTCCCTTCAGCGCATGAAATGTACCGTAATATAAATGAATGTTTTTACTTTCTATCTTATGCATAATTTAATTCGGAGTCATAGGCATTAGTCATTCTTAATTCTCAATTAATTTTATATTTCTTTCCTAAAAATTTACGCAATGCATTTGCAAGTAAATTTAAAATAAGCACTATAAAAATCAGAACAACGGCAGTTCCATAAGCTATCGGTCGTGATGCTTCAATGTTTGTACCGCTGGTTGATATTACATACAAGTGATAAGGCAATGCCATCACCTGGTCGTATATGCTTGTCGGAAGTTTTGGTAAGAAGTAAGCAGCCACGGTAAATAAAATCGGAGCTGTTTCTCCGGATACCCGACCAATACTCAATATCATACCTGTAATAATATTTGGTAACGACATTGGTAAAACTACTCTTGAAATGGTTTGCAATTTTGTTGCGCCTAATGCATAACTGGCATGCCGGAAACCATTGTCAACTGCAAGCAAAGCTTCTTCTGTGGTGCGAATAATTACAGGTAACACCATCAATCCCAAAGTAAGTGAGCCAGCCAAAATAGAATCACCAAACTCCATTTTGTTTACAAATAAAGCCATACCGAAAAGACCGAATACGATAGAGGGAACTCCGGCAAGATTATTTGTCATCAGCTTAACGAAACGCTTGATGAATCCTCCGCGTGTATATTCAGTGATGTAAATTCCTGACATTACACCAATCGGGAAAGCAAACAACATGCTACCGGCAATGAGGTATAATGTGCCGATGATAGCAGGATAAATTCCACCTTTCGTCATTCCATCTTCCGGCATTTTGGAAATAAAATCCCAGCTTAATGCACTGAAACCATTGAACAAAATAAATCCAAGGATAGAAAATAATACTGCAATCACCAGGAAGCTGAATATGCGAAATAACCAAAATGCAATTTGCTCTTTAATTCTTTTATTCATCCTCTTGACGCTTTTCTTTTCCTTGAAATCACTTCTACCCAGATATTAATTACCATGGTGATAATAAATAAAATGCAACCTAATGCAAATAAAGCTTTATAATGAACTCCTCCCTGCGGTGCTTCGCCTAACTCAGCAGCAATTGTCGCTGGAATAGTTCTTACAGGTTGCAGCAAGGTGTGCGGTATCACTGCTGCATTGCCTGTTACCATTAATACAGCCATTGTTTCACCAATAGCACGACCAATACCCAGGATGGCAGCAGAAGCAATGCCTGATCTGGAATAAGGAAGTATAACACGCTGTATCGTTTGCCAGCGATTAGCACCTAATGCAAGGCTTGCTTCTTTCATTGCACGTGGCGTATTTCTTATTGCATCTTCAGAAACTGTGATAATAGTTGGTAATGCCATAATAGCAAGAAGAATGCTTCCTGTCAAAGCAGTTTGTCCTGTATCTAAATGAAACATGTTTTGCACCAAAGGAACTATGATCACTAAACCAAAAAATCCATACACTACTGAAGGAATACCGGCAAGTAATTCAATAACGGGTTTTAAGATATTTCTCATTCTCAGGCTTGCAACTTCAGCCATGTAAATTGCAGTTGCTAACCCAATGGGCAATGCAATTAGTATAGCAATCAAACTCACCCATAATGTTCCCAGGATGATTGGCAACACACCTAACTGCACAGCGGGTTGCGCGGTTGGAAACCATTCTTTACCTGAAAGAAAACTACCAACCGAAACTTTATCCAGACTAATTGTTTTGCCCCGAAAATCTTTGGCCATGTATTTTTTTGAAAATACTGCCAGCATTCCCGGGTTTTTGTTCAGGAGAGAATCAATTTTATGAGGTAGCAATTCAAAATTTTCTCCAAGTTCACTTTCAGTTAAATAGTTTTCGATATAACTGTTGGAGAATAATAAAATTGAATCATCACTACCACCCAATTCTTTCCAGTGGGTTATCTTCTGATCAAAAATATTTTTTATTTGTTCTGAGGTAATATGCTCAACAGCATTGTTTGGATTTACTGCAATTATGTTATCACCTTCCAGTGGCGATTCATTAAACAAACCACCTCCTTCCTTAAAAAGAAAAATGATGATAAGCAGCACTGTAAGCGTAGTTACCGTGCTGCATATCATCAAAATAAATTCTACGATACGCTCGATTATTTTTTTCAAAGGAAATTAAATTTACACTACAACCGCTTCAAACAAACCTCGCCAATAACCCGGTGAAAATAATTATTTCTTAAGAGGAACGTAGCCTACATCTTTTACCAATTGCTGACCTGTGTCAGAAAGTATGTAGTCAACAAAAGGTTTAACAATGTTTTCTTTGGAAGTATCATAATAGAAATAAAGTGGTCGTGAAACCGGGTAAGTTCCGTTTTGTGCAGCTTCAATACCGGGTTCAACATAGGTTTTACCCTGATCATAGGAAACTGCAAGTTGTTTAACTTCTTTAGTTTCATAAGCCAAACCAACATACCCTATGGCACCTTCCGTTTTTGAAACTGACTCCACAATAGCTCCTGTTGCCGGCATATTTAATACAGATGAAGCATAATTCTTTTTATCCATCACATGCTCTTTAAAAAATTCATAGGTACCGCTTGAAGTCTCACGTGCATAAGCAATGATTTTCGCGTCATTACCACCCACTTGCTTCCAATTGGTGATTTTACCAGTGAAAATATCACCCAGCTGTTCGTGCGTGAGTTTGCTCACTTTGTTTTTAGGATTAACTATCACAGCCAAAGCATCATTAGCAATAACTATTTCTTTAATATTCAAATTCTTCTCCCTAAATTCCATTTTCTCTTCAGTCTTTAAAGGGCGAGAAGACATTGCAATTTCTGTTGTGCCATCTTGAAGAGCCGTGATACCAACACCTGAACCTCCTCCAACGATTGTTATCGCTGCGTCAGGATGTGCTTTCATATATTCTTCCGCTTCTTTTTGTGCAAGCGGAAGAACGGTGTCGCTTCCTTTTATAGTAAAGGAAGTCTTCGCGTTTTTATTAACTCCTGCTGAATCACTGGAGTAGCCGGTTTGCTGATTGTTAGTATTGTTACCACAGGCAACCAACAGCAAAACCCATAGAGCACTCATTATTCTTTTCATATTTCTATTATTATAGTTGATATTAATTTAATGAATAAAAATATACAATAAACAAGCCCGGAAAGTCTTTAAAATTTCAGAATCTTAATTAGTTCCCTATTTCAATGATATGTAACCAACTTTATCAACTAACTGCTGACCTTCTGCGGAAAGCACAAAATCAATAAATGGCTTAACCTTTTTTTCAACATTGATGTTGTAATAATAATAAAGAGGGCGCACAATCGGGTATGTTTTATTCTTTGCAGTTTCCACTGAAGGTTTTACAAATGTTTTGCCTTTGTCGTAAGAAACAGAAAGTGTCTTCACGGTTTTCTCGATATAAGCCAAACCCACATAACCTATTGCACCTTTTGTTTTTGATACAGATTCAATTATGGCTCCGGTAGCTGGCATATTGAGACAAGCTGATGCATAATTCTTTTTATTCATCACATGCTCTTTGAAGAATTCATAAGTACCGCTTGAAGTTTCGCGCGAATAGGCAACAATTTTCATGTCATCACCACCCACCTGTTTCCAGTTGGTGATTTTGCCGGTATAAATATCTTCCAGCTGTTCGCGTGTTAACTGGCTTATTTTATTTTCCGTGTTAACAATTACAGCAAGAGCATCGTTAGCAATAATAACTTCTTTGTATGCTTTACCAGCATCCTGAAGCTTCATGCGCTCGTCCATTTTGATTTTGCGTGAGGACATTGCAATGTCAGTAGCATTATCAACCAATGCGGCAATCCCCACACCGCTACCACCACCTACAACAGTTATACTTGAACCCGGTTTGGCTTTCATATATGTTTCTGCTTCCTTTTGTGAAAGCGGCAGAACAGTGTCACTCCCTTTTACAACAATTTTCTGGGCGTTGCTTATTTCAACAGTGAGTACCACAGATGCAAGCAACAAAATGGAATTAATTTTTTTCATTGTGTTTATCTTAATTTGTTTAATAAGTTAATTAAAATTTAACCTGCATACGCAGGGTGAATACATTGTCTTTAAGGTCTTTTGTATAGCCAGGAACATTAGCGCTGGTTTCATTGGTTACCATGTCATAATAAGCAGTAAACTTAATGTTAGCATCGTAACGGTAAGCAAGACCTAATCCAAGTGTTGAGTATTTAATATCAGTTGAATTGGTAGCTTTTGCAGCAACACCATTTTCATCAGCAGAAACTTTCTGACCAATATCATCACCTTTAACATCTGTATTGGGATCATACCAATCATATTTCACAATTAACTGCAAGGGTGTTTGCATAATGTTTTGAAGGAAATAGAAATAAACTCCATTAAAATTTCGGGAATAAAGATCGCTTGCAACTGTTGTGGAAGTTGTTCCTGTTATAACAGTTTGAAAATTGCCTGCAGTGTCCTGGATAACTGCAGTGGTATTGTTAGTAACCGTGGAAGTAGCAGGACCTGTTGCACTTGCTGAAGAAACTGATGTAGCTGGCTGCACACCCTGAATATACTCTGCTCTTAAAGTAGTTAAACCAATCAACCAGTCAATACTGAGCTGAGCATCAGCACCCAGGTAATTTCTTTTTATTGATTTACGGGCGCTGATATCAGTAGCAACATCAGCTTTCTTTACATCAATGACAAAAGCTTTAACTCCGTTGGAATCTGTTCCGTATTTATAACTGTTTGACTGATCTTGCCGAAACCCACCGATATATGTAGAAACACCTAAGCCGTATTTAATTTTTTCGTTGGTGGTGGATTTACTGATTCCTAATCTCCCGATAAAATCTTTTTTCTTATCAAAATCCGAAGCATCTAATCCAGGTCCACGTGCACCAGTTCCGTTGAAGAAACCTGCATCGAGCTTAAGCCAGTTCCAGCTTGAGGTTTTGGGACCCTGAATGGTAATCATGGAACCCAGGTCACGCTCACCGGGAAAAATAATTTGCGACATGCGACCACGTTCGGGTGATTCGCGCATGCTGGATGAATAAATGATTTCGTAACCAAAAGGGCGGTTCTGCATACCTGCGGTGAGTGAAAACCACCCGATCCATTTATCCGTAAACCTTGCATACACATCTTTAATGGTTAAGCCTTTCTCCGTTACATCAAACTGCATTACATATTCCGAAGTGCTGATACCTTTCTCATTTGGCAGCGCATCATACTGAAATTTTATGCGACCTCTTCTTACTGCAAATCGTTTATCGGTACCAGCAGGAAAATTACCACCATTAAATGATTGCTGACCAGCTGAGTCAGCTACCTGGTATTGTGCCTGTATATAGCCGGACAATTTAATTCTTTTGAGCGCCTCGATGTCGAATGAGTTTCTTGCCACAGCAGGCGTAAGTGTGTCCTGGGCTTCCTGAGCCCGGGTGTAAAGGGTTGAGAGCACGAGCGCTGTAATGCAGCATAATGTGAGCAGGTGTTTTTTCATATTTAAGTTTTTCTTTCCGGTGCAAAGAGATTAAAGGTTTATTAGCCTCAGGTTAGGGATATGTTATCTAAATGTTAACAATAGCATTTCTTGAATTAATAAAGGACTTCACTGGTAATCAATGTTTTTTATTTTGCACTTGCAGTTAATGAGACTTAGTGTTTCATAGATGACAATCCCGATAGTTATCGGGTGTGCTTCCAGAATGAGGCGAAGAGAGCGTACCAATTTCAACTATTTTAGCAGCGCTGAAAGGAAGGACAAAATATTATGCAGGCAACTGCGTTAATCAATGACTTAAAATCGTACTAACTATATGCTAAAGAAACTATCACTACTTATTGCTTCGGTTTTTGTTTTAAATGGCGCCTTTGCACAGGAACCGGTTTCAAAAAAAGGAATTCCCATTTTACCTCATAAAGGCGACTGGGGAATTGGGTTTGATGCTGTGCCTATTATTAAATATGCCGGTAATTTATTTCATTCCTCTGATAACAATAGCGATCTGAGCATTAATTATCCGTTAAGCATTACTGCAAGATACCTGCATCGCGATAATGTTGCTTACCGGATGACATTAATGGTGGATTATATGAGCATCAAAACTGATACGCTGGTGCCGAAGCAGGGAAGCACCAATACCAATGAACAGGTGGCAGATGAAACAGTTGAAAACAGCGCCACTGAGATGTTGGGTTTCGGGATACAGTACTGGATCGGCAAATCGCGTGTGAGAGGTTATTACGGAGGGGAGTTTCAGCTTTCAGCCAATACAGCCAAAACAAAATATAATTTCGGAAATCCACTTGGCGCTCAAAACCCTGTAAACTCACGAACGATTGAAATGAAGCAGGGTTCAACATTTGGATTTGGTGTGAGAGGGTTTTTAGGAGTTGAAGTATATGTTGCTCCACGCATTTCAGTGAGTGCTGAGTATGGTTTCAGCCCGCTGAGGATTAGTTCTACTTCGGCAAATGAAGTGAAAACGGAGAGCTGGGATGGCAGCGAGGTGAAAACGGAAACGAAATCAACTAAGGGAAAAATTACAACTATAGCTTCAAAAACTGACAGCAATAACGGTTCGGTTAGTTTGTTGTTTTATTTTGCGAGATAGAGAAGAAGTTTCAAGTTTGAAGTTTCAAGTTGCTAACGCACCATAAACTTGAAACCTGAAACTCATTTAAACTCTTTACGAACGCGGGCCATTTCGCGTGTGGCTTCGGCTTTCTTTAATGTTTCGCGTTTATCAAATGATTTTTTACCCCGGGCTAAACCAATTTCTATTTTGGCAAAACCACGATCGCTGATGTAAAGCTTTGTAGGAATTATAGTAGTTCCTTTTTCTTTAATTTTTGATTGCAGCTTGCTTAATTCTTTTCTGTTTAAAAGTAATTTGCGTTCGCGCTTGGGTTCATGGTTGTTATAAGAACCTTCTTTGTATTCAGAGATGTGAAGGTTTTTTATCCACAGTTCTTCGTTCTTGAAAAAACAATAAGCATCCGTGAGGTTGGCTTTGCCTGCACGGATGGATTTGATTTCAGTACCCGTTAATATAATACCAGCTTCATACGATGCAGTGATGAAATAGTTGAACACTGCACGTTTGTTGGTGATATTTATAGTGGACTGGGGTTTCATTGCATACTAATTAACGAATGGGAAACGAATGTTACGAATAGTTTGTGCTAAACTAAGTTATCTAACAATCATCACGGGTATATCAAGTTTATGACGGACGGCATCAACAGTGGTGCCTAATATTAA
>JANLUX010000433.1:0-11268 GCA_031363705.1 Bacteroidota bacterium | reverse complement strand
ACCGGCTACGGCATCCCCGCCACTCCCCTGCCGCGCATCACCGAGCGCTTCTACCGCGTGTCCACCAGCCGCTCGCGCGAGTCCGGCGGCACCGGCCTTGGGCTTGCCATCGTCAAGCACGTGCTGAACCTGCACGGCGCGCGACTGGAAATCACCAGCGACGTCGGCCACGGCAGTACACCTTGAGGCGCTGTTTTTGAAACATGTCCCTATGCTCCTCAAAGGGAAGGTTGCATCGCATCATCAAAATGAAGGGAACTATTATCCTAAGGAAATTATAAATGAATTTGTTAATCTTTCAGAAGAACAGGAAAAGAAAATTAAGGCATTGACATATCATCCAAAATTTCACGCAAAGGTTAATATCAGTGGTAAAACTTATAAGATAATTCCAGACTGATTTATATGCAGATTAAACTCTCCTATGTCCTCACCACCTTTAATAAATTAAATTATTTAAAGGTAACTCTTCCAATGTTAATTAAAGCCCGGAAGGCTGATGAAGAGATCATAGTAATTGATGGCGGAAGTAAAGACGGTACTCCTGCATACCTGGAATCATTGTATGAGAAAAATCAGATTCAACAATATTTGTCTGAACCTGATAAAGGTGAAGCGCATGGATGTAACAAAGCGATTCTTAAAGCCAAAGGTGAGTTGATTAAAATTATTTCTGATGATGATATTTATTCGTTTGAAGCTATTGACGGCTGCAAAAAATTTATGCTGGAGAATAGAGAATATGATTTGATGGCTTCCAATATTATCCAGGTTAATTTATCTTCAAATGAAAAAGTGAAAGCTGTTTTTATAAAAAATAATGAACGTGATTTTGAAGATTGGAAAAACGGAAAAAGAGCCAACACATTTTTTTGCGGACTTTCTCTGATGATGCGCAGATCAAGCCTGCCGCTTTTAGGTTTGTTCAATACTTATTTTAAAATGATAGATATTGAATATTGTGTGAGAGTTACAAGTATTAAAGCCAAAATTGCTTACTCAACAAATCCTGTTGTAATTTCAATTATCAATGATAACAGTAATTCAACTTTGTTTACAGCAGCTTATGAAAAGGAATATATTAAAGTGTCATTTGCTTATGAATATTTTAATAATTATTTGATAAATTATAATTATCATAATCCTTATTCGATAAAAGATTCAGTTACAAATTTTTTCAAGTTGCTGAAAAACCGAGCCGGAAAACAAAAGATTGTTAATTCCAATTATACCATTTCAACCAATGAGTTTGACAATATTGAAAAATCAAACTACGAGGAAATTTATCTGAGAGGACTGCAGCTGATGACGGACTTTTCCAAAAAGTATAAAGCTGTTTTTATCAGATAGGAGGTAAGTCAAATTTATTTTCAGTAGTTTAAGGTGCGTTCTTTTTTATTTGTGTGATAGTTTTTTTTTGGATCTGTTTCTGATCAATTCAGAATTTGTAAGATGACCGTAAGATTTTAAAATTGTTTTTCCGCACAAATAAAAATCTGATATTATCATTGTAATACAAGTAACAAAAAAAACAACAACATAAAAAAGGGTGCCTATGGTTAAATGAAAAAATAAACTAAATTAATCCCGTAAATAAAAGCAATTGCATCAGGTGATGTGGTTGCTTTTTTTTTGTTTTCACCCTTGTCAGGGTTTAAAACCCTGACAGGGGTAAAGTGGTAATTGAATACATCAACGAAATTTATAAGTTTGCTCAATGCAGGAGTTTGAAAAGCTATTACCGCAAAAATTTTATCATATCTATAATCGCGGTAATAACAAAGAAAATATTTTTATTGAACAGCGCAATTACATTTATTTTCTTGAGCTGTGGAACAAACATGTATCTCCTGTGGCTGAAACTTATGCGTATTGTCTGATGAAAAATCATTTTCATTTTTTGGTTCGTATTCATGATGAAGAAATTATTTCCGGATTACTAAATACCCCTGTCAGGGTTCAAAACCCTGACAGGGGTAAGAATGAGGAAGATGCAATCATAAAACGTATCAGTAAAAATTTTTCTAATCTTTTTAATGCATATACACAGGCTTTTAATATTGCGTTTAAAAGAACCGGAAAATTATTTGAAACTCCTTTTGAACGCAAGCATGTTAACAATGAGAATTATTTCAAACAATTGGTTTGCTATATTCACTTGAATCCGCAAAAACATGGTTTCACAGATGATTTTCGTGTTTGGGAATATTCAAGCTACAATAGTATGTTGAGTGAAAAACCAACAAAACTGAAAAGAGAATCGGTGATGGGTTGGTTTAACCAAAAATCTGAATTCATTTCGTATCATGATTCAAATTATGGCGACATAGAAAAAATTAATTCATTGATTGAAAACGACTATTGAATTATCCCTGTCAGGGTTTCAAACCCTGACAGGGATAAAAGTAAACCGGAAGAGAATCATTTGATCATTTTCTTTTTTCAACACCGCATTCCATCTCAACAAACTGATTCTCCGCAACAATCTTTTCTTATCAACATCAAACCGTTCACCCACCCACTTTCCTTAATTTTACACTGTTAAATTGATTGCATTGCCAATGCAAATCATAATTCTACATTCTTAATTCTTAATTTACACAATGCAGTTTTCTCATTTACATGTTCACACCCAGTTTTCGCTTTTAGATGGTGCTGCGGATATCGGAACCTTATATAAAAAAGCAGTTGCCAATAAGATGCCTGCAATTGCTATTACTGATCATGGAAATATGTTTGGCGCTTTTAAGTTTGTGGCAGAGGCAGAGAAGCACAACAAAAACGGAATGGTTATCAAACCGATTGTTGGTTGCGAATTTTATGTGGTAGAGTCACGTCATAAGCGGCAATTTACGCAGACAGATAAAGATATCCGGTATCATCAGTTGTTACTTGCAAAAAATGCAGAAGGTTATGCAAACCTGGTAAAGCTTTGTTCGCTTGGTTATGTAGAAGGATTGTATGGAAAATATCCGCGCATAGATAAAGAATTGATTTTGCAGTATCACAAGGGTTTGATTGCAACCACATGCTGCATTGGAGCTTCAGTGCCAAAAGTTATTTTGAAGAAGGGTGAAGCAGAGGGTGAAAAAGAATTTTTATGGTGGCTGGATATTTTCGGTGAAGATTATTATGTGGAATTACAACGTCATGATATACCTGAACAAAACACGGTGAACGAGGTGCTTTTGCGTTTCGCTGTAAAGCATAATGTAAAAGTGATTGCAAGCAACGATTCACATTATGTAAACCAGGAGGATTCCAATGCACATGATATTTTGTTGTGTATCAATACTGGTGCAAAGCAAGGTGATGCCAAGCTGAAAGAAGCAGGAATTGATGATGATGTGCAATCAAGAGATAAACGTTTTGCTTTTTATAACGATCAGTTTTATTTCAAAACATCGGAGGAGATGGCTACGCTTTTCAAAGACATTCCTTTTGCTATTGATAACACCAATGAGATAGTTGACAAGATTGAAGTGCTTAAGCTGAAGAAAGATATCTTGCTTCCTCATTTTACAATACCAAAAGAGTTTGTGAGTCAGGATGAATATCTACGTCATTTAACTTATGAAGGTGCACGCAAACGCTACATTGAACTCACACCTGAAATTGAAGAGCGTTTGAATTTTGAATTGTTCACAGTGCAAACAATGGGCTTCGCAGGTTACTTTCTCATCGTTGCAGATTTTATAAAAGCAGGTCGTGATTTGGGCGTGTTCATTGGTCCGGGTCGTGGTTCTGCTGCCGGTTCTGTAATTGCTTACTGCATTGGCATCACCAATATTGATCCCATCAAATACAATTTACTTTTTGAAAGATTCTTAAATCCGGATCGTAAATCAATGCCCGATATTGATACTGATTTTGATGATGTGGGTCGGCAAAAAGTGATTGATTACGTGGTGGAGAAATACGGAAAAAACCAGGTTGCACAAATCATAACTTATGGTACAATGGCTGCGCGTTCGAGCATAAAAGATGTTGCGCGTGTGCTCGACCTTCCGCTTAACGAAGCCAATGCGATTGTTAAATTAGTTCCTGAACATCCCGGTGTTACATTGCAAAATGTTTTACTTGCTCCAATAAGCGATGAGAAGAAAGTGAAAGAAATGTTTGGTAGTGAAAATCTTGAGGAGATAAAAAAATTACGCGCCATTCATGGTGGTAATGATTTGCCTTCGCGTGTTTTGAAAGAGGCGTTGATATTGGAAGGTTCTGTACGTAACAGCGGCATTCATGCTTCCGCAATTATCATAGCACCAAAAGATCTTACTGAAATTGTTCCGGTATCCACCAGCAAGGAAACCAATTTATTAATCACTCAATACGATGGAAAAGTAATTGAAGATGCAGGTGTTATCAAGATGGATTTTTTAGGTTTGAAAACTTTAACCATTGTACGTGATGCTTTGCGTTTGATTGAAGAACATCATGGAATTAAAATAGATATTGATACCATTCCGCTTGACGACCGTAAAACATTTGAACTGTATCAACGCGGAGAAACAAACGGAACCTTCCAGTTTGAATCTGCAGGCATGCAGAAGTATTTAAAAGAACTAAAGCCTGATAAGTTTGAAGATCTTATTGCGATGAATGCCTTGTATCGTCCGGGTCCTATGGAGTACATTCCCAAGTTTATCTCACGTAAGCATGGTCGTGAAAAAGTAAGTTATGATATAGACGTGATGCAGGAACATCTCGAAGAAACTTATGGCATCACCGTTTACCAGGAGCAGGTGATGTTGCTTTCGCAAAAGCTGGCTGGGTTTACCAAAGGTGAAGCAGATACATTGCGTAAAGCAATGGGTAAAAAGCAGCGGGATGTGCTTGATAAAATGAAAAGCAGGTTCATGGAAGGATGCAAAGCGAATGGCCATGATGAAAAAGTTTGTGAGAAGATATGGAAGGATTGGGAAGCGTTTGCATCCTATGCATTTAATAAATCACACAGTACGTGTTATGCGTTTGTTGCATTTCAAACGGCTTATTTAAAGACACATTATTCTGCGGAGTACATGAGTGCGGTGCTCACTCATAACTTGAGTAATATTGATAAGATTACTTTTTTTATGGAAGAATGCAGGCGCATGGGCATTCCGGTTTTAGGTCCTGATGTGAATGAGTCGCAATACAATTTTGCAGTAAATAAAAAAGGAGAAATCCGTTTTGGTTTGGGTGCAATAAAAGGAGTTGGAGAAGCAGCAGTGCAATCCATCATTGAAGAACGAACAACCAACGGAACATTCAAAAATATTTTTGATTTAACTCAACGCATCACCGGCAAAGCAGCAAACAAGCGTTGCATGGAAAGTTTAGCGCAAGCCGGAGCATTCGATTGTTTTGCAGGAATACATCGCGCACAATATTTTGCAACCGATGGAAAGGACAATGCGACCGCAATTGAACGTGCTGTAAAATATGGAAGCGCTTATACCAGTCAATTGAATAGTGCACAACATTCATTGTTTGGAGATGCCGGAACTACTACAGAAATTCCAGCACCTGTTTTAACTGCATGTGAACCCTGGTCCAAGCTGGAAGAATTGAAAAAAGAAAAAGAAGTAATCGGGTTTTATATTTCAGGACATCCATTAGATGGTTTCCGATTTGAAATAAAAAACTTTTGCAATATCACAATTGAAAAATTAAACAATGAATTAGATAAGTGGCGCAATAAAGAAGTAAGTTTTGCAGGCATCATCACGGAAGTGAATCATCGCATGAGTAAGGCAGGGAAGCCGTTTGGTAATTTTACGATTGAAGATTTCACGAGTTCGATGCAAATAACTTTGTTCGGAGAAGATTATGGCAAGCTCAAACAATTCCTAAATGCTGAAAGTATTGTTTATATCAAAGGAAAAGTTTCTTCGAGATATAATTCTCCTGATGATTGGGAATTTCGCGCCAATTCAATCCAGTATTTATCAGATGTGAGTGACAAGATGACAAAACAATTGAATGTGAAAATGCGGTTGTATGATGTGAATAAAACCAATATTTCCCGGTTTCTTGAGCTTTTGGGTGTCAATAAAGGAAATGTGCCTGTAAGAATGCAGATTGTGGATGAAGAAAAAAACTGGAGTGTACCATTAATATCTAAAGTTCATAGAGTGAAAGTGAATAGTCAGTTAGTGGATGAGATGAAAGAAGTGATGAATTTGGAAGTCTCCATTAATTGAGATTAAAAATAAAATAGTTTGTTTAAGTAACGCCATAGATAGATTTTTAAAATGGAATTAGGAATAATAAATTTTTTATTTTAGTTCATTCGCTTGTGGGTAAATTATTAATTGTTCTCAAATATGTATTCTTTCTTTTTTCAAGTGATATAAACGAGAAAAGAAGGCACATTCATGTTCGGGACAGGAAAGGAAAAATTAGTAACTTGTGTAAATATTGGTTAGAGCCTGAAATATCAATAGCCTATAATAAAGGTTTCAGCAATAAAGAATTAAAGGAAATTGAATCGTTAATCGTTGAACATAAAATCATCATAAACAAGCAGGTTAAACTTTTTATGACAGAACAAACTGTAAAGTCAATCACAATCAATTAATATGAGCTATCTAAATTCATCATTAAAATTAAAAGACATCCGTTTTAAAACGGGCAGCATTGAATTAATTTTCGATGATGGACGATTGCTTGTTTCACCATTGAAAAATTTTCCAGAAATAAAAAAGCTGAATGCAGCACAGCGAAAGAGATATCACATCATTGGTGGCGAAGGATTTGACTTTGATGATAGTGATGAAGTTTACCACATCGCTGATTTTATAGGAAAAAATGCTGATTATTTTTCAGAAAAAAAAAATCAAACTATGGTTAATGAACCGGCAGCAAATTATAAACCAACAAGAAACAGGAAAACCAACAAATAAATTTTCTTTCAAAAGATGAGGTTTAGGGTTATTAAGTTCCTTATATAAACACTGCCAAAATAACCTCTAAATTTGCATGGCTTAATATTTGAAAGCACAATAAGAATTGAAAAGAATTCCCGTTTAACAGGGATCGTACATTAAAACTTTAAACAAAATAAATTATGGCACTTGAATTAACAGACGCAAATTTTGATGAACTCGTATTAAAATCCGATAAACCAGTATTGGTTGACTTTTGGGCAGAATGGTGTGGTCCATGCCGCATGGTAGGTCCGTCAGTGGAAGAACTTTCAAAAGAGTATGAAGGTAAAGCGGTGATTGGTAAAATGGATGTGGATAGCAACCCAAATGTTTCAATGCAGTTCGGTATCCGTAATATTCCTGCTCTTCTTTATTTCAAAGGAGGCAAAGTGGTTGATAAGCAGATAGGTGCAGTACCTAAATCTGTATTAGCCGGTAAATTAGATGCACAATTAAAATAAAACACTTCTCTTTAAATAATATGAACTCCGAAGTCATTTTGATGGCTCCGGAGTTTGTTTTTCAATTATTTTTTGCATCTTTGCCGCCCCTTATTTGGAGAGTAAGGGGATTAAACAAAAAACTATAAAAAATGCCAGCAAAAATTAGATTACAACGTCATGGTAAGAAGGGGAATCCCTTTTATCATATTGTGGTGGCGGATGGTCGTGCTCCGAGAGATGGACGTTTCATTGAGAGAATCGGTAGTTATAACCCGATCTCAAACCCTGCTACAATTGATTTGAATACCGAAAAAGCAGCGGATTGGCTCATGAAAGGCGCTCAGCCAACGGATACGACTCGTGCCATACTTAGCTACAAAGGAGTGATGCATCGTGTGCACCTTAACAAAGGTGTTGCCAAGGGTGCTTTGACTCAGGAGCAAGCGGATGAGAAATTCGCTAAATGGGTGGGTGACAAAGAAAGTAAGATTGACCAGAAACGTCAGAATCTTTCTTCTGCAAAAACTACTGAAAGCAAAAACCGCTTAGAGCAGGAAAGCAAAGTGCGTGAAGCACGTGCTGAAGCTGCAAGGTTAAAAGCACAAAAAGAAATGTTGGATGCAGAGGCTGCTGCTAAAGCTGCTGCTGCACCTGCTGAAGAAGCAGCACCGGAAAACCCAGGTGAAGCTGCTGAAGCACCGGCAGAATCTTAACATGAAAATTTAATAACCTGAAACGTCATTGCCTCCCGCAGTGACGTTTTTGTTTTTACTAAATCTAAGATGCAATATCCTGAACATTTTCTTTTAGGAAAAATCCTTCGCACTCATGGTGTTAAAGGAGATATAATTGTGTTTCTCGATGTGGATGAACCTGCGAGATATAAGAAAATGAAAAATGTTTTACTGGAGACAAATGATGAACTGATTGAGTACACAGTTACCAAAGTGAATCTTTCTCCAAATGAAAAAACAGCAATTATTCATTTGAGTGGAGTGGAGGATATGAATGCTGCTGAGCTGATTTTAAAAACAAATTTGTTCCAGCCGATTTCCAAGCTCCCGCAATTAAAGGGCAATGATTTTTATTTTCATGAGATTATCGGATTCGCAGTAATTGATACTTTGTTAGGAGAGTTAGGAGTTATAAAAGACGTTTATGATTTGCAACAGCATCCTGTTGGTGCTATGATTTATAAAGAGAAAGAAGTTTTATTTCCGTTGTCAGATGAAACATTGGAAAAAATTGACAGGGAGAATAAAAAAATTTTTGTGACTTTGCCTGACGGGTTACTGGAAGTGTATTTATGAAACTAACGATTTACTTTTTCAAGCAGACCATCTTTGTATTTTAAAACTGAGATAACGGAATTTTCAAATCCACAATTATTGCAATACCTTAAAGGAACTATTCCGTTTGTTATATAGTGAAGAGCAGGTGGTGACTGATATTTTTCGATATCTGCATTATTTTTAGAGATATTATATTGAATCCATTGTACTAAATCATAAGCTTGATATGCGGAGTAAAGCGGATCAACATGATAGCTTGAAATAAAATTTTTTCTGAAATCTTTTACAGCAGGATTTCGGTATTCAATAAAGCTTGCGCTGAAAATATGTGTATTGAAAGCTTCAAGCTGTGAGGGATCAATTGATTCAAAATGTTCCCATGTTGGAAGGCCGGCAAGAATGAAATTATATGATTTTAAGTCTGAAAGTTTATTGAGTATTGAAGTAATGTAGGATTCATCCGATGAGGGTATAACCAGCAGATTTTTTTTAGTTAAGCTGAGTTTGGATTTTAAATTTTCAAATCCGCCCTGCGAATAATTAATTTTTTTTATTGCAACATGATTTGCTAAAGAGTCAAGCTCTGAAAAAAATAAATCAGCAAGATCTGCTTCCTTTTTATTGTTTTCACGATAAAGGATCAAAGCAGATGACCCTGAATAATTTTCGTGCAGATAACGCGCCATCAATCTGCATTGGGTGCTGTTGCCGGGATTAGTAAGAAAAGTTTTAGGACTTCTGTTCAAACAACTTGCATTATTTCCTTGCAGTAAAAACAAATTGTATTGTCTTGCGCTTGCTACACCTGCAGCAGTTGTATTCCATGAATTAGAAAGCATTGCCATTACTATATCGCTTTTAGTAATGCTTTGACTATTTAAAAGTTTCCACAATGACATTGAATCACGTTCGGTATCATATACATCATACTGAATTAAAATTTTCTTGTCTATCTCATTATCGAGAGCTGAAATAAATCCCTCGTAAAAGTTTAATGCAGATAAGGAAGCAGGTAAAACATCAAGATCGTTTCCGGCAGTATCAGTTTTAAATTGCTGTTCGAGATTTAAGGGTAATAACAGACTGATATGAAAAGTTTTTTGCTTTGGCGATGCGACTGAATCTTTTACTACTGTATTTTTTTGAATAGTATCAGTTTTGGTTTTGGGAGCAGTGGTGGTTACAACCGGTTGACGGGTTTTGCAGGACGCAAACGCAATCATCAACAAAATAAAAATGGTTTGAAACTTTTTAGTATTAAAAGAATATTTCATCCTTGATTTTTGGTTATTCCCATTCAATAGTTGCAGGTGGTTTGGAGCTGATATCATACACAACGCGATTTACTCCTTTCACTTTGTTAATGATTTCATTCGAAATTTTTCCAAGAAATTCATAAGGCAAATGGCACCAGTCGGCTGTCATTCCATCAGTGGAAGAAACTGCGCGCAGTGCTACCACGTTTTCATAAGTGCGTTCATCACCCATCACACCCACAGAATTTACAGGAAGAAAAATGGCTCCTGCCTGCCATACTTTATCGTAAAGATTATTTTCTTTTAAACCATTAATAAATATTGCATCTACCTCCTGTGTAATTCTGACTTTTTCCTTCGTGATATCTCCTAAAATTCTGATGCCTAATCCGGGTCCCGGGAACGGATGACGGTTTAATAAATCAGGATGCATACCCAGCGCTTTACCCACTTCTCTTACTTCATCTTTAAACAAACTTCTTAATGGCTCCACAACTTTCAAATGCATTTTTTCAGGAAGGCCGCCAACATTGTGATGGGATTTGATAGTTGCTGAAGGACCTTTAACAGAAACTGATTCGATCACATCAGGATAAATAGTGCCTTGTGCAAGCCACTTTAGTTCCGATAATCCGGGATTTATTTCATGCGCTTTTCTATCAAACACTTCAATAAAAACACGACCAATAATTTTTCTTTTCTTTTCAGGATCACTGACTCCTTTTAATTCATCATAGAAATGTTCACTTTCATCTACACCTTCAATGTTCAAACCTAAATGTTTGTAAGCATCCAGCACTTGTTCAAATTCATTTTTGCGAAGCAATCCGTTATTTACAAAAATGCAATGCAGGTTTTTTCCGATGGCTTTATGCAACAACATGGCTGCAACTCCTGAATCAACTCCACCACTCAAGCCAAGTATCACCTGATCATTAACCAGTTGTTTTTTTAAGGAAGCAACGGTTTCATCAATAAAAGAAGCAGGTGTCCAATCACCTCTGCATCCGCAAATATCAATTACAAAATTTTTGAGTAATTGTTTGCCTTGTTCCGTATGTACCACTTCGGGATGAAATTGTAAACCATACGTTTTCTCATCATTGATATGATAAGCCGCAACACGCACATCGTTGGTACTTGCAATCACCGTAAATTTTTCAGGCACTTCCAATATTGTATCCGCATGGGACATCCATACTTGAGATTCAGTAACTATATCTTTTAAAAATGTTTCGTGTGTATCCACCAATCGCAAATGAGCACGACCATATTCACGATGTGCGTGTTGCGGCTTATCATATCAATGATGAGAAAACGTATGGTTTACAATTTCATCCCGAAGTGGTACATACGGAACAAG